>NZ_JARVCN010000069.1:0-11782 GCF_038442745.1 Crocosphaera sp. Alani8 | reverse complement strand
TCTTTGACTTATTTTACCATAGATATCCTATCATCTAGCATGAAATAGCCCTGTATTAGCGATTACTTAATAGTACTGATGTGGGCGGTAAATACAAGCCCAATTTTTAGAAAATTTTAATCATTAAAAGTTTGTTCCTGATTAGTCTCGCATATCCAATCAATAGCACACTTAAGAGACGATATTTTTCCATCCCATCAACTTTCTACCTAAACGAAAAACAAGAGCATTTCCTAATCCTAGTGTCTGGGAGACTTCAATCAAAGAAGGTTCCATATCTTTGAGGGAATCAAGTAAATGAGGACATTGAACAAAATCAAGGCAAATAACTGTTGAATGATTCCAAGGTTCACGAAAAATTTGACATTGGGAAGGGAGAAACCCAATCTTGGTACGGAAGCGGTTGAGAACTTCTTTTTCCAGTTCGCTACTCGTACACTTGAAAGGTAACTGTGGATTATTCATGCAATCCTCATAATAATTTCAGGGCTATTTCTATTCTCTCCTACAGTAGCACCTTAAGCAGAGAAACACTGTAATTGTTTTAACTAACTTTGCTATTTGTTAAGATTTTAAAAGTATTTTAGAATACACGATTTTAGAGGTTTTCTCCTTGATTATTTAATAGGGGTTGAATTCCCTGTTTTGGTATCCATTGAATTGCTCCATCCTGCTGTATCCAATACCATTTAATGTTTTCTTGACGTAATTTTTTCTTAACCAGTTTTGAAAGATAATTAGTAGAGATAATTACAACTTCTGGTTTATATTGTTGCACCAATTTTATCCAGTCGGTTGAAAAATTGTTTCCTGACCACAAAAATACATCAAGGGAATGGTCAAGGTTGAGTGATATTAATGGAAGGTTCTGAGTTTGACTATCCATCCATAACCAATGTTTGTCTTTAATTTGCCACTGTACTACCGCAATATTTTTGTTAATGACTTTTATCGTAGTAAAGTCTCTTTTCCTAGTTTTATCCTTATTATTATGTTTTTCTTCATCAAAAATATAAATAGTTTGATTTACCTTAGTTTTATTTTCAAGCATTGATAAACTTAATTTTTTTCGAGGATTGGCAATAATTGCTGTGCTTATTTGATTAATACCTTGTTGGTACAAAAAAGGTAATACTGTGTATTTTATATCTGATTCATTGCCAATATTGATTAGATTTGTCTTACCTCGATTTTGTAACACTATAATAGGAGATTGATTACCTTTTAAGATTGTCACTTTTGAGAGAGTCAGATTTTTGTGAATAATAGGAATAATTACCAAAACAATAATTATCAATGCACCTTTCTTCCAATGTTTTTGCAATTTTTTATTTGACCAAATCGTAATTAGAACACTATAAATAATAATCAAAGTAATTAAAGATATTTGTCCAACAGCAAAAGCACTTAATTTTAAGTGAGGTATTTGTTGAGCAGACTGTAATAAAATTTCAAGAGGCCAAAACAAAAAAATTGCTATCTGTGTTCCCAAACTGGGAATTACTAAAATAAAAATAGCACTAATAATTCCTCCCACTATTAATAACATAACTAATGGAGTTGCTAAAATATTGAAGGGAATGGTATAAAAACTAAAACTATGAAAAACATACATAGTCAAAGGAGATGTCCAGATAGCGACTGCTATAGGAACTGCTATTAGTGATGCAATTTTTGTAGGTAAAAAGTCTAACTTTTTTGTAATCAGTGGACTGGTTACCAAGAGAGCAAACGTTGCCAAAAAACTTAACTGAAATCCCAAGTCCCAGATCCATAAAGGATTAAAGACTAGCAATAAAAATCCTGATAATAACAAAGCACCTAAAGAATTTGTTTTTCTATCTAAAAGCTGACCAATTAAAATAGAAAAAGCCATCAAAGCAGCGCGTAAGATTGATGGTTGAATCCCTGTCAATCCTACATAAAATAGTAAAATAACGACACCAAATATTAATCTCTTATTAGGGGATAAAGATTGAGTCAACCAAAAAATAATAGCCAACAGTAACGCCACATGAAACCCTGATGCTGCCAAAACGTGCGACAGTCCAAGATTAACAAATAAATCTCGAGTTTCAGGAGGTAAATCAACTGCTTTTCTTCCCAGAATCATGGAACTAATAACTAATCCCTTTTCAGTACCTAAAGCATTGGTAAATCCATTAATAATGCGATGTCTCAGATTCGTCCATACCAAAAAAGTATTCTCACCAATAAAGACGATTTTTTCCCCTTTTAACCCAGAAAAAGAACCTTGTTTTGCTAAATATTTTTTAAAGTTAAACCCCCCTGAATGTTGAGGGGATCTTGGCTTATATAAATTTCCTTCAACAATCAAAGTTTGTCCAGGAAAAATGGAATTAATTTCTTCAGTTGGTAAGGTGAGATACAATTTTCCTGTTACTGTTTTAAATGGCTCGTTTGATTTGCTAAAATTAGCCTTTTGTGCTTTTAACCAAAACTTTTTACGATTATTACTGGTTATTCTTGGTTCTGATATATTTTTTCCTAAAACTTGAACTTTTTGAGATCTAAAACTATCTTTTATTAGGTAACTTATGTCCGTTGATTTTGGAGAAGGAAGACGTAATTGAAAATATACAACAGCAAAAAAAGCTACCAAAGAAACGAAAAACCAAAACCTTAATGGAGGACACCTCCGCCAATTACGGTTTAATATGATAAATAAACCAAAGGGAATAGTAAAAGTTAATAAAATAACAATTGTCCATTGTTGCCAAGAAGGATCAGGATTAGGAAAACCCCACAATCCCGTTAATAATAAATCCCCAATATAAGCTAAAATAAAAATGATATAACGCCAAAAAATCATACAAATTTTCCCATTTATTGAATCGGGACTATAGACATTAGTTAATAACCACACAGACTAGCTTGAATCAGTGGATTATACACACTAAAAGTGGACATTAAAAGTCTCAAAATTGAAAACCTATAAAAATTGTTAACAAAACTCTATAAAATTAATCCACCAACCCCAACAAATGAGAGAATAATAGAGTATAAAAACAGAGGTTATAAGCGGATGAACGCTCCTACCATCTCAGAACTATCCCTCTATCAACTCACTCAAACTACTGACCCTGGGTTGACCCCTCTAACGGTTTCCGCAGCCACCTTTCGGGAGTGGATTGATACTGCGGTTCAGTTTTTAATTGACCAAGAAATACAAGGGACTGTCTGGGCAAAATTACCGCCTCATTCCCGTTGGTGGACAACCCTAGAAACCTATTATCAAGAAGGTCTTTCTGAGCAGATTTATCGTTGTAGTATTAGTCGTAGTGGTGGGACTGCACCCTCCCGTCATAGCTCTCGTGGGAGTCATTCATCCCAGAATAACCTGGTTCCCATCGTACTCGAAACCAGTAGCCAACTGAGACGAGAACATTTTTGCCTAATTCTTTCCCCTGGACTTTGTAGTCTCATTTTGGCACAAGAGCAAATTCCCCCAGAAGAAGACCCCCCTTCGGGACTCCTAGAACCAACGGTTCTCAAGGTGATCTACAGCTTTAATCCCAACGTCATCCAAAAAGCACTAAGCGCGATCAAACATCTGATTACCATAACAGATGTCACCCCAGCAGAAGTATTAACAGACTCCGAGTTACCCTTCTCTGTACCTACTGAAGTGGATACAACTTTATTGACAAAGTTATGGTACCAATTTTTGCCCCACATTTCCTCTGCTTCCCTCAACCTCCAGCAAGAAAACCCTCAACCGGTTCTGCAAAAAAGTTTTAGTCTGGGAGAGGAATTCTTAGGACCCCTCACTAGGGAGTTGAGTACCCCTCTAACCAACATGAAAACTGCCTTAAGGTTACTAGAGTCCAAACAACATAAACGAGACATTAGACAACGATATATCGACCTCTTGAAAGGAGAATGCGATCGCCAAAATACCCTACTGCTAGGATTACAAGAATTATTACAGCTTAATCAAAGTCTAGAAGAATCTGCCCCCACTGTTCACCTCGAAGAAGTGGTTCCAGGGATCGTTAGTACCTATCAAGCGATCGCTGAAGAAAAGGGAATCTTGTTAGGATATACCATTCCTCCTGGTTTTCCTGCTGTTGCTTGTCCCAGTGGTTGGTTAAGACGCATCTTACAAAACATTATTCACAATAGTCTCAAATTTACCCCCACAGGAGGACGCATTACCGTACAAACAGATTTGCGATCCGAGGGTGTACAAATATCCGTTACTGACACAGGAATGGGAATCGAAAGTAGCGATCTTCCCAAACTATTCGATACCTTCTATCGTGGACGCAACACTCTTAACCCCCCCGTTGAAGGAGTAGGACTAGGATTAACTATCGTCCATTATTTGATAGAACAATGCGGTGGTAAAATCGAGATCATGTCTCAAGTCGGAAAAGGAACCATTGTTAAAGTGATTTTTCAAGAATCATCTGATTAAATATAACTTGGTGATTGGTTCTATTTACATCTTACACCAGTACAAGAAAACTTAATAATTACCAACAAGACAGCACACCAGGAGATAGGAATTCACCGCAGATCCTAAACCCTACACCCTAACCTAACCAACACTTCATGATGCCGGTGCAAGATGTGAGTTATAGTAATACAAAAACAGGCTGGGAAATTTAGTTATTTATTAATTGTACTTTCCGGGAATGGAGAGTTTTCCTAATGTTTCAACCTATAGCTATCAAAAAAAACACCAATGAATCTAAACGAACAAAAGCAAATTATTAACAATCCTGTATTTGAGTTGATACAAACCTCCGTTAAAATATTGTCCATTGTCTTAATTAGTCTAGCTATTTTTTGGGAGCTTGGAAATCTATACGCCAAACTCAATAATTGGGAATTTTTCGGTAATTTAAACTGGATTTTTCCTTTAGAAAGAATTGCATTGATTAGTCATGCTATAGAAGGAATGATCGGCGCATACTACGCTAAATTACAAGACAAAAACCCTTTACAGTATAGCCTCTATGCCTTTTTTACAGGAACACCAGGTTTGTTAGAATTAAAAGCAGGACAAAAAGGAAACGAGTAGATGACCATTTTTACCTTACGATCAGTTAAAAAGGATTTCGGAATCAAAGAAATTTTAAAAGATGCCACATTTAGTTTAGACGAAGGGGATAAAGTCGGTTTAATCGGTACAAATGGCTCTGGAAAATCCACACTATTAAAAATAATAGCAGGATTAGAACCCATTGACGGAGGGGAATTATGGGTTAATTCTGGAACTAAAATTGTTTACTTACCCCAACAACCTAACTTGGACGAAAATCATACAGTTTTAGAACAGGTTTTTGCCGACTGTGGGGAACAAATGTCACTTATTCGAGAGTACGAAGAAATATCTCATAAATTAGCGCATAACCCCCAAGAAACTGATAATTTAATGTCTCGTTTGTCCGCCGTTACCCAACAAATTGAAACCCTAGATGCTTGGGCTTTAGAAACTAATGCTAAAATTGTTTTGAGTCAATTGGGAATCGAAAACTTTGACGCTAAAATTGGGGATTTATCTGGAGGGTATCGCAAAAGAATAGCTCTAGCTTCAGGATTATTATCAGAACCCGACGCTCTATTAATGGATGAACCAACCAACCATTTAGACGCTATTTCAGTAGAATGGTTACAAAGTTATTTAAACCGTTATTCGGGAACATTACTATTAATCACCCACGATCGCTACTTTTTAGATAAAGTCACCAACCGCATCCTAGAAATTGATCAAGGTGACTTCTACTCCTATTCAGGAAACTACTCTTATTTTTTAGAAAAAAAAGCAGAAACAGAAGCCTCAGAAATTAGTAGTCAAAAGAAACACGCAGGGGTATTAAGACGGGAATTAGAATGGTTAAAACGGGGTCCCAAAGCCAGAAGTACCAAACAAAAAGCCCGTATTGATCGCATTCAAGAAATGCAAAATAAAGAGTTTAAACAAGCTCAAGGAAAAGTAGAAATTAGTACCGCTAGTCGTCGTATTGGCAAAAAAGTTATTGAACTAGAAAATATTAATAAAGCCTATAATACCAGAGTTTTAATTGAGGATTTCACCTATATTTTTAGTCCTCAAGATCGGGTGGGAATAATTGGCAAAAATGGAGGAGGTAAATCTACTTTAGTAAATATTATCACCAGAAGAATCAGTCCCGATTCAGGCAAAGTCGATATCGGACCTACTATTCATTTTGGTTATTTTGACCAACATTCAGAAGATTTATCAATCAACGAAAATCAACGAGTTATTGATTATTTAAAAGACGTTGCAGAATTAGTTAAAACAGCAGACGGTAGCGTTATTACTGCTTCTCAAATGCTAGAAAGATTCCTTTTTCCTCCTAATCAACAATATGCTCCCATTAATAAACTATCTGGGGGAGAAAAAAGAAGATTATTTTTATTACAAGTATTAATGAGCGCGCCAAATGTTCTTATATTAGACGAACCAACTAACGATTTAGACGTACAAACCTTAGCTGTTTTAGAGGAATATTTAGAAGAATTTAATGGCTGTGTCATTGTTGTTTCACACGATCGCTACTTTTTAGACCGAACTGTTGACACGATTTTTGCCTTAGAAGAAGGGGGGAAAATTAAACAATACCCTGGTAATTATTCAGTTTACTTAGACTATAAAAAAGCTGCTGAAGAAAAAGAAAAACAGTCACAAAATGAAATAGCTTCTCAGAATAATAGACAATCAAAACCTTCTAAAAAGACTCAATCTAAACAGTCTGATAAACTTACCTTTAAAGAAAAATACGAATATAAAGACTTAGAAGAAAAAATACCTTTACTAGAAGCAGAAAAAGAACAATTAGAAGCAGCTCTATACAATAATCCTCCTACAGATTTTGAAGAAATGCAGACATTGACCGAAAAATTATCTAAATTAGTAGAAGAAATTGATACATCGACAGAAAGATGGTTAGAATTAGCAGAAAGAGAAAGTTAAGAATCTTAATGTTATAATAAAAAAAACTAGAATTGAGGACAACATGGCTGATCTAAGTAACTTGGTACAAAAAGCATTCTATCTTGGGGTTGGTATTGCCTCTTATGCCGCAGAAAAAGGAGGAACTACCATACAAGAACTGAGAGTTCAAGCTCAAAAAGTAGCTGATGAAATGGTGGCGCGGGGAGAAATAACCGCAGAAGAAGCACGAAAATATGTAGATGATATGATTCAGCAAGCACAACAATCTGAGTCCAATGAAAAGAAGAAAACTGAACAAAAAGAACCCCGTTTAATTGAAATTGTTACCGAAGAAGATGACAACAATACAGATACATCAAAACAGGAAAACTTAGATAACCTTAAGCAGCAAGTAGAGTCTTTACAAGAAGAGTTAAATAGGCTAAAACGTAAATAAATACAACTCAATAATTAAATACTATTTTATATTAAATAATTTTAAATTAATATTATGGAAGATTGGCAAAAAGATTTAACCGAATGGATGGAAAATGTAGCAGTTGCTGTTGAAGTTTTCGTGGATGAAGTAGGACAGTCTGTGGAAACAGCTACAGAGAGTTTTCAAAACGATTTCTTCAGGGAACTTGATCAGTTTTTAGATGATATTCTTATCCCCATTAATGATATTTCTGTTGAAGAAGAATTTCAAGGTTACTACTATTATCATGAGTATAACGAAGACACCGAATCAATGCTTTCCCCAAAAATAGAACCCACTCATAATGTACATCCAGCTTGTCGAGGTTGTACTCATTATCACGGGCGATTATACGGTAGAAATTTATTTGTTTGTGGGATGTATCCTTACGGTTCTAGTGATGATTCTTGTCCCGACTGGGAAGAAAATTTAACAAGTCAGAACTAATAAATATGGCAGTTTTCGTACTTGTGAAGAACAGAAGTTATCCTTTTGAGGCAGAAAATAGGTTTACCTCATGAGTCCGAGAAAAGCTATATTAACTGAGTTTTAACTTTTTTTTGATTAGATATCATCTGCGTCCATGTTCTCTTCTTGAAGCTACACTAACTTTGTTATGGATTTAGTATTATACTACAAACGATAATCAAAACCTTAACATCGATTTATAAGAACAAGAGAAAGTCATGTTTGCAAACATTCCTGAACGACAAATGAACACCTTGCGTTGGATAGCAACGGTGAGTTGGCTTTTATTGATTGCATCATTATTCTACGATCCTATCACTCCTTTGCTCACTCAACC
The DNA here is from genome assembly GCF_038442745.1 of Crocosphaera sp. Alani8. Classification (NCBI taxonomy): domain Bacteria; kingdom Bacillati; phylum Cyanobacteriota; class Cyanophyceae; order Chroococcales; family Aphanothecaceae; genus Crocosphaera; species Crocosphaera sp. Alani8. The sequence goes on along the minus strand of NZ_JARVCN010000069.1, from coordinate 3,571 downwards.
TGGTATGGAGTGGAGTCCATTTACAATTGATAAATTAACCCAATTAGATTGTGTAGAACTTCAAGGAGAATGTTTAACAGAAACTCCTTATGCGATGGGAACCTCAATATTTTGGGGTTTTGTCATTCCTTTAGCAATTGTTATTTTATTCATCGTAGGACATGAATTTTGGCGCAGAATTTGTCCGCTTTCCTTTCTTTCCCAAATTCCTCGTACATTGGGATTACAAAGACAACACAAAAGAGTCAATGAAAAAACAGGAAAAATTCGCTACGAGTTAATTAAAGTTAAACGAGATTCTTGGCTAGGTCGTAATTATTTATACTTACAACTGGGCTTATTTTACTTGGGAATTACCAGTCGTATTTTATTTCTCAATTCCGAAAGACTGTTATTAGGAACTGTTCTAGTTTGTATTATTTTCGCCGCTGTTTTAACCGGTTATTTGTACGGGGGAAAATCTTGGTGTCAATATTTTTGTCCTATGGGTCCTGTGCAGAAAATTTATAGTGAACCCAGAGCATTATTAAATAGTAAAGCACATGAAGGGGAGCGAAAATTGATTACTCAATCCATGTGTCGTACAGTTAATTCAGAAGGAAAAGAGCAAAGTGCTTGTGTAGCTTGTAAAACCCATTGTATTGATATTGATGCAGAAAGAACTTATTGGCAGAATATTACAAACCCTGAACAACAATGGCTTTATTATGGTTATTTTGGGTTAGCTATTGGTTATTTTATAGTTTACTTTCTTTATGCAGGAAACTGGGAATACTACTTTTCTGGAAGTTGGAGTCATGAAGAGAATCAACTAGCCAATGTTTTAGCTCCTGGTTTATATATCTTCGGTAAATCAGTGCCTATTCCTAAACTATTTGTTGTTCCTTTTGTTATTGGTTTTTGTGGTTGGGGCGGTTATCAATTAGGTAAACAGATAGAAAAATCTTACAAAGCCTTTTTGATTTATAATAATCAATTAGTCAATAGTGAAATTGTCCGTTATCGGATGTTTACTGTATCTACTTGTTTGATATTTAATATCATCTTTTTCTTTGCTGGTCATAATTTCATGAGCTTTCTGCCCAGTTTTTTAGATCCATTTATACCCATTTCGGTTATAGTTTGTAGTGGTATTTGGTTACACCGAACTTGGAATAGAAATCCCCATATTTATGAAAGAGAAAGTTTAGCAAGTCGTCTTCAGAAACAATTGATTAAATTAAATCTTGATGTTTCGCAATTTTTGGAAAATCGTTTTTTAGAAGACCTCAGTGCAGATGAGATTTATGTCCTAGCGAAAGTTCTTCCCGAGTTTGACAAAGAAAAGCGTTTACAAGCTTATAAAGGAATGGTTAAAGAGTCTATCTCCGAGGGATATGTCAATATTGCTAATAGTCGTGGAATATTCAAAGATACTCGATTAGAGCTTAATATTACAGATAAAGAGCATGAACTTATTCTAACGGAAATTGAAGTGGAAAATCCTAGTTTATTTGCTCCTCAAAAACAGAGTAATCATGAAGATTGGTTAAGACAAGAAAGTTACCATCAACAGATATTAGATACATTAATTAAATCATCAAAAAATCATCCCCATCAACAAATTATTTTGGATTTGTTTGATATAGCAACAGGGAAAAAATCTGTTGAATCTTTCAACGATGTCTTGCAAAAACTATCCGTAGAAGAAAGAGAGAGCATTCAAAATATTCGAGAAACTTACTCTATTACCCTAGAGGAAGAAGAAGAAATTCTTACCCATCTAGGTACCGAGGAACTTTGGAAAACTATTGCTTGTACTTTGAGTATGATTCAAGGACTAGATTATATTTCTGAAGAACAAAATTCCCTTTCTCAAAATAATGAGCCGATAAAGATGAGTTCTGAACAAAGGATGTTTTATGAACAAGCATTTAAGAAATTTGACAAAAATGGCGATAACCTTTTATCCGTGGATGAACTACAAGCTTTACTGAGAGCAGTAGGACGCTCTTCCTCTGGGGAGAAAATGGAAAACTTGAGGGCAACAATAGACAAACAAATCAATCAAAGTGGTTTCACTTTTGACTCATTCATCAACTTAATTGAGAAAAGTTTATCAGACACAAAATACAGTCCAATTAAGCAATATTTTGATTTCTTCGATATAGATCAATCTGGGTCAGTGAGTGCCGAAGAATTACGCTTGTGTCTAAACGATTTAGATTTAGGTTTGTCTGAAACTGAAATTGAGCAATTGTTGAAATCAGTCTTCAAACATGGGCAACAAGAATTATCTTATGAAGAGTTTTCTCAAAAATTTACCCAGATAGCTCAAGGTAAACTGAGATAATCAGTCTAAATTAATTGCAAAAACCGTAGCACAAGCTTCTACCTTGTAACAGGTAAGATGCTTGTGTTACTTGGTTAAGAACCTCATTTGTTGGTAGGTGAAGTTAGGGAAATAATCACAGGAACCATCACCGTTGCGACAATACCAGCAACAAAACCATTGTTATAAAGATTGAGTCCAGCTTTGGGGATACCCACTGATAAAACGGCTGATGAGTGAATCAAACCTGCTAAAACCCCTAAAAACCAGCCAAACTTCCCTGCAATGGGAGCAAGACTGGTGCCAAATAAAGCTGCTAAGATCGAAGGTGCTTCATTAGCATTGACCGATCTCGTGAGAGTTCCTAGAAAAATACCCATCATAATAGGGATGATATTTTTAGGGTGCTTGCCAAAAGCCGCAAACCCTATAATAGTGAATAAGCCAGCCATAGTTGGTCCATTGAGGTCAGCTTTCACCAATAGAATGTAAATTAAACCAATAAGTCCGCATAAACCCATATTTACCAAGGTTGGACCGAACCCCACCAAAGCAATAAAATCTGTGGGAGCTTGACCCGATGAGCTTAGAATAGTCGGTAACTTAGCCCATGAGTGTCGATCCAGCCAAAAACCGACCAAAATCATCGATGTAATCAAGATTATCAAAAATGTCCCCAGAATAGTGTTGTTACCTGAAGTCCAAATCATCACTGGATCGGGGACAAAGCCGTAGGATTTGTAGAGTGCAACAATTAAGTTACCCATAACTCCGGCCGTAAACCCAATATTGTACAAATTGAAACCCAGATGAGTTTTAGGAAGATGGGCTGCGACGGGAGGTAAAATAAAGCCAAGCATTAGGGATGTACCCACAGCCAATGGGACTCTAAAAGGTAGAGAAAGAGTGCTACTATAAAGAATTTCTGAGAAAATGGGAGCTAAGGCACCACCAAAAAAGGCAACATTGATGTAATTAGCAAACACTTCTTGGCGAAATCTGGCGTAAAGATAGACTCCTGCGACAATAGACCAAACATTGATCAGATTCTTCCCAAAAAGACCAAATCCCATCAGCAAAAATAAGCAAGCTACCGCCGTACCAGAAATTTTAGCTTTAGTGATGCGATAGAGTGCGCAAGCTATCAGGGTTAATAATCCAGCATTAACAAAGCTGGCTCCCATTCCCCCGATACCAATGTAATCATTGACACTCCCCACGAATATAATTCGGGGGATTCTTGGTTCACTGACTCAAGTT
>NZ_JARVCN010000068.1:0-11988 GCF_038442745.1 Crocosphaera sp. Alani8 | reverse complement strand
AGGAATTCTGGGTGTCTTGCCACGGAAATTTAGACAAAAAAATAGCATTCAATTAGATCATAAAAGACTTTTGCAAGAGGTCTAGTAACCATCAAAGCAGATGTTAAAGGTCGTTTTCCTCAACATATCAAAGAAAAATTAGAGCTTGAAGCATATATTAAACCTGTAAATATTAATGGAGCAACACATCATGCTAAATTTTCAAAATCAGGGGAAGAATGGTTACTTTCTCTTGAAAATATGGATTCAGGATTATATCGCTTAGAAGTAAAAACCAAAAGAACTGGAGGCGGTTTTCCAAATCCAGTCAATGATTTATTTGAAGTTGAATAAAACAATACAGATCAATAAAAATGAAGAAATAAAAACAAAAAAGATATGGTTCTAAGATGGTCAAAATTTAATGAAGTAGGGTTAGCTGGTTTTGTTGTTCGAGAGTTACCAGCTTCTTTCAAGTTACCATCTACTGTCAATCGGCTTGAATTAATTCATTGGGATAAATACCAACTGGTAAAAGAAATTTATAACACTTTGATGAAGAAGAATATTAAATATGCTCTTGAACCATTTAATTCAGAGCGTAATATTCAAATGATTCGCACATCTCAAGAAATTCTAGAAACTCTCAATGAAGGAACTTGTCTTGACTTAGCCATTCTCTTTTGTGGTATTTGTTATGCTTGTGATTTAATTCCGCTTTTAATTGTACTTAATGGACACGCTTTAGCAGCAGTATCAATACGTCATGAACGAAAAGAATGGTGGAAAAATAGCAGTGGAGATGGAGAACGAGAAAAAGAAAGAAAACTTTTTGAACAAGAACCTCTTCGCAATCATCAACAATTAACAGAGTTGATTGATTCAGGAAATTTTATGCCAATTGAATGCACTGGTTTTAGTAGTTCTCCGACTGTTTTACCAGAAGATAAACCAGAAGGAATAGGAAGGACAACTGAGGGGTTTTTATCATTTGAAAGGGCAATTGAAGCTGGAAAAGAGCAACTTAATACATCTGGGAGAAAACTAAGATTTGCTCTCGATATAAGTATCACTCATGAATATTGGAAGATTCCAAACCAAGATTTAAACTTAATTAGCACTGTAAATCAGTGTTTAAAAGAAGGATGTAAATTATTGAAAAATAAAAAGTTTGAGGAAGCAGAAGCAAAATTTGAAGAAGCACAAAAGTTAGAAAGCAAATCTCCAGAGCCTTGGTATTGGAAAGCTCAATTGGCTTTAGCAAAAAATAATAAAACAGTAGCCTTAGCATATATTAATCGGGCTTTAAAGCTCAATCCTAATTATTGGTATGGATTAGCTTTGAAAATCAAACTTTTGTTATTGATGGGGGGAAATTATAGAAAGGAAGCAAGAAATATAGCCGAGCAAAGTCATCAAATATCAGATGAATTAGTTTCATGGCTAGATTGTCTGAAACAAAACAATTGTTTTAACTCCATAATTATCACAGACTCAGAATTAGAGGAGAAATGTCCTTTTCCTACCTATAGCTGGTAACCTGAGTTAGATGTAAGCAAAAGCAATAAATCTCTAAAAACTGGAGTTTAGATTAAATACTCATACTGTATAGTCCATTGTGACACTTTGAACTCATAAAAATATTAGAAGATTTATAGAAAATCTGTTACCTAGCATTCCCATACCGAGGAAACCGACTACAATCTCGGATTTTAAATCTGAACTCCGAACTTCTAACACCGAACTTAGGTTGCCTTCTCCCTAAAAGCTAGAAAGTTTATAATCTATGGAAATAAAAACTGCTCTATTTTCTGGACTATCCAAGCTAACTCAACTTTCCCCTTGTAGTAATGGGTAGCTTATGCTTATAATCCATAGAATTACAGCGAATTATCTCTTATCAGTTCATCATAACTATTTGTCTATATATCTGAATGCACATCGCTTGGCTTGGGAAAAAATCCCCTTTCTGTGGAAATGTAACATACGGTCGGGAAATAACCAATGCCCTACTTGACCGAGATTATCAGGTTAGTTTTCTTCATTTTTCGCAAGAAGAGACGGATTTAACTCATTCGCCAGACTGTAAGGAAGTTGCCTTGCCCTTTCTCTATAAATCCCAAATTTACACCATCCCCACCCTTAAATCTAGCAAGGTTTTAATGGATGCTTTGGCTAAGTTGAAGCCAGATGTCGTTCATGGTTCCCTAACATTATCCACCCTCGACTTTCAACTTCCGGAAATCTGTCAGGCTTTAAAATTACCCCTCATAGCCACATTTCATCCACCTTTTGACAGCAAATTACGCAATTTGAAGTCCAGTACCCAATTTTTAACCTATCAGCTTTATGCCCCGTTTTTAGCCCACTACGACAAAGTGATTATTTTCTCACGACTACAACAAGAGTTATTGATGAAATTGGGGGTTGATAAGCATAAACTGGCGATTATTCCCAACGGGGTTGATACAGTTAAATATTCTCCAGGCATTTCTTATCTCAAGTCTCATATCAAAGCAAAGCGACTGTTTGTTTATGTAGGACGTATTGCCACAGAGAAGAACGTAGAAGCCTTATTAAAGGCTTGGAAACAGGTTGATATGGGGAATTATAGTAAATTGTTGATCGTTGGGGACGGACCCCTTAAACCCTCCTTAGAAGCTCTCTATGGGAGAAAAAATAATATTTATTGGTCGGGGTTTGTGGCCGATGAACAAAAACGTATTGATATTTTACGGGCTGCTGATGTGTTTATTTTGCCTTCTTTAGTAGAAGGATTATCTTTATCATTATTAGAGGCTATGGCCTGCGGTGTGGCTTGTATTGCAACAGATGCAGGAGCTGATGGGGAAGTATTAGAAAATGGAGCCGGGGTGGTGTTAGATACTCAGGGGGTTACCACACAGTTGAAGACTCTGTTACCTTTGTTTCGAGATCATAGCGAAATCACCCAACTATTAGGACACAAAGCTAGACAAAGGGTATTAGATAAATATTCTTTGACTAATAATGTTTCTCAGGTAGAAAAAGTCTATGAAGAAGTTTTGGGAAGGGCTAATTTTTCTGTTGTGAGTCATTTACCCTGAAAATAACCATAATTTATTAATTAAGATTGGGTTGTGATTCCCATGTAGTGGAAATTTTACAAACTGTTAGCAACCTGACAATTATAATGATGGCTAAAATACCTGATAAACTTCTTGATTAAAAACATTCTGCACAATAAATAACAAAATAAAGCTAATAAGAGCAGCAATAACAGGAGTGGTGATCCAACCAGAGGCAATACCCCCTAGAACTCCCCATTTAAGCTGTCTAACCCCTTTGATACCTTTTAAAAGAGCAATACCAATGACTGCACCCACCACTGCTTGAGAACTAGAAACAGGAATGAGAGGAATGGGAGGTAAACCCAGACTGACCACAAAATTTGACAATTCTTGGGAGGAAAAAGTAAATAATACTAAAGAATTAGCCAAAACCACCACTAATGCACCCACAGGAGATAAGGTCATTAAACTACCACCCACCGTCATCATCACTTGCTTAGAATAGGTAAACACCCCAACAGCAATGGCGATCGCTCCTAATAAAAATAATTGTTCTACTGCAGATATATCAAAAATTCCGGCAATTTTTAGGTTTTCAAAGGGAGAAGAAGGCACAAAAACACCCATTACATTACCAATATTATTGGCTCCCAAAGTATAAGAACCAAAAGCACCAACAATAATTAAACCCCAACGAATATTATTATCTAAACTCAAAAGATGGGGTTGAGTATTTTCAATCAAAAGTACAACTAACTTATAGATAACTGCCGCAAATATAGCTGCCAAAATAGGACAAGCAACCCATGTCCCCATAATTTTGATTAAATCATTAATATTGGTAGGGGAATCACTAAACCAGTTCCAACCCACGATCGCTCCTACCACTGCTTGAGAAGTGGATACTGGCAGTCCTAGCTTAGTCATCCATAAAACCGTTATTGCAGCCGCTAAAGCAACGGTAAAGGAACCAGCTAAAGCATTAACGGCACCTAGTTTTCCTAGTCCTCCGGCTGCCCCTGCTCCTGCGGTTACTGAACCAATAATAATAAAAATACTACAAATAAAAGCAGCAGTAGAAAAACGAATCATGCGACTACCCACGGCAGTTCCAAAGACATTGGAAGCATCATTTGCACCGAGGGACCATCCCAAAAATAAGCCACTAGAGAGAAAAATAAAAGTGCTAATTAAGTCCATAAATTTAATCTAACTAATTTAACAATTTAAGTTATGATAACCATAATATGCGTTGAATTGCTTAAATATCTAACTAAAAGAAAAATACTCCCCACACTTCCCACACTTCCCACCCTCACTAAACCAATATTTTGATACACCCAATTGAAAACTACTATAAAGTGCGTTGAATTGCATAAATATCTAACTCGTCTGCCACATTTTCAGCGAGATCAGCAATAGCATCGATAGCGTTAACTATATCTCGTAAGTTGATTTTTTCGGAGAATTTATAGTCAGTAGCAAAAATTTTCTTTTTCAAACTAATGGCTATTTTATCAGCTTCAGACTCATAAACTCTGACTTGATAAGTATGATCTTTTACCGATTTAGGATCACGAAAAAAATTACGAGCAGCAATAATCACTGATTCTATACTTTTAACAACCACTTGCACTAAATCTAAAAATTCTTTTTTCCCGATTTGATTATCTGTATCGTCTGTTTTTGATTCTATTTCTTGGTCTTGATCCCGTTCAATCATTAAGTCTTGAAAATTTTTACCCATCAAATCCAAAAGAGAAAATAAATCCGTCAGTAGTCTCAGAACATCAGCCCGAAAATCAGGGATTAACATTTCACTATAAAGAACATTAATAATGGAACGTTGTAACTCCCTACATCTCTGTTTTAGTTGAGTAATTTGTAATAGTTTTTCCTCACAAGTATCTGAGGTATTTCTTGTATCAATAAAACTACTAATTCCCCTTTCAAAATAAATTGCTCCTTCTGCTACTTTATCGAGGAATTCGTCTATTTGTCCCTCTAATAATTTTGTTTTTCCAAATAAAGCAGGTGTTTCTTTAGACATGAGTTCAATTAATCAAAATCAACAGGCAATAAATTATACTAAATCCAGTGGTTCTGTAGCAAAAACTTAGGGTAAAATGTAATATAATGTAGGAATTGTTGCAGGTTAAAGGCAAGATAGTGATTCCTATCTGGTAAAAAAACTTTTGCATAGTTATTTATGGGAATCAATACCACAATTACTCCCTTATTTGAAAAATAGATAACAATTCCCAGGATGACAATAAAAAAAGTTCTAACAATGTAGAGTCAAAATGATAGGATAACAAAGGCAAGGAATTCGTATAAATATATGGTAGAGACTTTATTATTTAATGCGCTACGGGAAGCCATTGACGAAGAAATGGGACGGGATGACACAGTATTTGTCTTAGGGGAAGATGTAGGCCATTATGGCGGTTCTTATAAAGTAACAAAGGATCTTTACAAGAAATACGGAGAATTAAGGGTTCTCGATACCCCCATTGCAGAGAATAGTTTTACCGGAATAGCTGTGGGAGCAGCCATGACCGGATTACGTCCCATCATCGAAGGGATGAATATGGGCTTTTTGTTATTAGCCTTCAATCAAATCGCCAATAACGCCGGGATGTTACGCTACACTTCCGGGGGAAACTTTAAAATACCAATGGTGATTCGTGGACCAGGAGGAGTAGGACGACAGTTAGGAGCAGAACATTCCCAACGGTTAGAAGCCTATTTTCACGCCGTCCCTGGTCTAAAAATTGTCGCTTGCTCCACCCCTTATAATTCCAAAGGACTCCTCAAAGCAGCCATTCGTGACGGCAACCCCGTCCTCTTTTTTGAACACGTTTTACTGTACAATCTCAAAGAGAATCTTCCCGATACAGAATACATTGTCCCCCTAGACAAAGCAGAAATTGTCAGAGAAGGGAAAGACGTTACTATTCTCACCTACTCGAGGATGCGCCATCATTGTATCCAAGCTTTAAAAGAAATGGAAGCCCAAGGTTATGATCCCGAAATTATTGACTTAATTTCCCTCAAACCTTTTGACTTACAAACCATCGGGGAATCAATACGGAAAACCCATCGTGTCATCATTGTGGAAGAATGTATGAAAACCGGAGGCATTGGGGCGGAATTAATTGCCCTAATCAATGATAACTTTTTCGACGAATTAGATGCCCCTGTAATTCGTTTATCCTCCCAAGACATTCCTACCCCTTACAATGGAATGTTAGAAAGACTTACCATCGTGCAACCTCCCCAAATCGCTGAAGCAGTGGATAAGTTGATGACCCTACATATTTAGTCATATCAAATGGAGATGGGGTGTACTGAGTGGTGAATCATCGGTTTTTCAGTCCCCCTTCTCGATCCTAAACTCCTACAGAAAAATATGAAACAACGACGTTTGTTGATCGGTTTTATTCTTGCCCTGGTTATCGGTGCGATCGCCCTTCTCAATGCTCTGCCCTTACAGTTAGGTTTAGATTTGAGAGGGGGAGCTCAATTGACCATTCAACTCAAACCCACCGAAGAAGTTAAAAATGTTTCCCAAGAAGACTTGGAGGCGGCTAAGACAGTGCTGCAAAACCGAGTGGATGGGTTGGGGGTGGCTGAACCTGTGGTGCAAACCCTTGGACAAGATAAAGTGGTGGTACAGTTGCCCGGGGTTACCGATCCCGAACAAGCAGAACGGGTATTGGGGGGAACAGCACAACTAGAATTTCGCCAACAACGGCAGGGAACAGAGGGACAACTACAAGCTGAACTGACTATTCAACGGGAGAAACAACTGGAATTGAACGCCTTGAGAATCGGAGAGGTTACCCCAGAAGCAGAAGAACGTATTGCGGAGTTAAACGCAGAAATACAGACTTCTAACGAGGCAATATTGGAATTTTTCGACTCCGTTGACCTATCAGGTAAAAACCTGGACAATGCCCGTTACGGTCCCGCTCAAGGCAACGGATGGGAAGTAATTATCGATTTCGACAACGAAGGGGGTAACAAGTTCGCTGAACTGACTCGGAATATCGCTGGAACCGGTCGCACCATCGGCATCTTCTTGGATAATGTCTTAATCAGCGCACCTGTGGTTGGGGCGCAGTTTGCTACTACCGGTATTACTGGGGGAACTGCGGTGATTACAGGGAATTTTACCGTGGAAACCGCCAACGAATTAGCAGTACAGTTACGGGGTGGTTCTTTGCCTTTTCCAGTGGAAGTGGTAGAAAATCGTACTGTTGGGGCAACCTTGGGACGGGAGAGTATTCAACGTAGTATTTATGCTGCAGTAGCAGGTTTAGTGCTAGTTTTGATTTTTATGGGGGTTTACTATCGCCTACCGGGGTTAATCGCTAATTTAGCTCTGGGAGTCTATACTCTGTTGACTTTAGCTAGTTATTCTTTGATTGGGGTTACCCTAACCCTTCCTGGTATTGCCGGGTTTATCCTCAGTATTGGTATGGCAGTGGATGCTAATGTGTTGATTTTTGAGCGCACCCGCGAAGAGTTGCGCAAAGGTAAAACTTTATACAGTGGGGTGGAGTCGGGATTTTATCGGGCATTTTCTAGTATTTTAGATAGTAATGTCACTACTTTGATCGCCTGTGGTGCTTTATTTGGCTTAGGATCGGGTTTGGTCAAAGGTTTCGCGCTAACTTTGGCTATTGGTGTTTTAGTAAGTATGTTTACCGCCTTAACTTGTACTCGAACTTTCTTATTAGTGACAGTGTTGGGACTGCCTACGGTGCGGAAAAAACCACAACTATTCTGTCCTAATTTACCCACACCGAGTAAGTCTTAGACAAAAAATATGGGTTGTTATTGTTCAATTATTGGTTCTATTCGAGAGAAAAAATGCGCTTAAATATTATTAAATGGGAACGGTTGTGGTGGTCAATTTCTAGCTTCATTGTTTTGGGTGGAATTTTGGCTATGGTCATTTCTTATACAACTTTTCAAGCTCCTTTAAGACCTAGCTTAGACTTTATCGGTGGAACCCGTTTACAATTACAATTATCTTGTGGAGTGGCAGGGACTTGTGAGGAACCTATCGATGTTGTAGAGGTCAGGGATATTCTCGCAGACCAAGAGCTAGGGAATAGTACCATTCAAATAGTAGATGGAAACATTCTTTCCATTCGCACTAAGAATTTAGACGTAGACCAAAGGACCCAATTACAACAACAACTTAACGAAAAAATAGGTGATTTTGACCCCGAAACTATCCAAATCGATACCGTGGGTCCCACTATTGGTCGAGAGTTATTTCAGTCGGGAATTTTAGCGTTATTGGTTTCTTTTTTCGGCATTATTGTCTATCTCAGTGTTAGATTTAAGTTCGATTATGCTTTTTTTGCCATCGTCGCTCTCGTTCACGATGTCTTAGTAACCGCAGGGATTTTTTCCGTTTTAGGATTGGTTGCCGGGGTAGAAGTGAATAGTCTATTTTTAGTGGCTTTGCTAACAATTATTGGTTTTTCTGTTAACGACACGGTGGTTATTTACGATCGCATTCGAGAAAATATGGAGAGAGATGAGGAAGAACTTTCTGTTAACGATGTCGTAGAGGATGCCGTCAATCAAACCCTAACTCGTTCTATTAATACCACCGTTACCACTTTATTGCCCCTGGTTGGTATTTTCTTATTCGGTGGCGAAACCCTCAAATATTTTTCCCTAGCCCTAATTTTAGGGTTTCTGGCTGGTTCCTATTCCAGTATCTTTATTGCTAGTACCCTACTGGCTTGGTGGCGTAACCGTCAACCACTGGCTAATGGTTAGGGTGAGAATGTCAGCAGACTCCTCACTCTCTACTTAAGTTAGAAAGTCTCAGCAGACTACAAAACTGATAACCGATAGCTGATATGATTAACAACAGGCATTCAAACACCTTAGTGTTACTCCCCTAAAGTTAACTGACTTTCTTAAAGTTTTATAAAGATTTTTATCAAAGTATTTGTAATTGAGACATATAGAGTCTAAATTGCAAAAAATAGAAACAGTAGCACTTATTCCATTTTCGATTAACGCAAGCTCAAACCCTTGTAGGAGAACTTATGAATATTGCCGTGGTAGGCTTAAGTCACAAAACCGCCCCAGTAGAGGTCCGAGAAAAGTTAAGTATTCAAGAGGCTAAACTAGAAGAAGCCTTGACCCATTTAAAAGGCTATCCTCATATTGAGGAAGTCGCTGTCATTAGTACCTGTAACCGTTTAGAAATTTATGCAGTGGTGACGGACACAGAAAAGGGAGTGGTGGAAATAACTCAATTCCTATCAGAAACTGGTCAGATTCCCCTAAGCTATCTCCGTCGGTACTTATTTACCTTGCTTCATCAAGATGCGGTGCGCCATCTTTTGAGAGTGGCTGCTGGGTTAGAAAGTTTGGTACTAGGGGAAGGACAAATTTTAGCTCAGGTGAAAACCACCCATAAACTATCTCAAAAGTACAAGGGTATTAGCCGGTTACTCGATCGTCTCTTCAAACAAGCGATAACAGCAGGAAAACGGGTTCGTAGTGAAACCAATATCGGTACCGGTGCGGTGTCTATTAGTTCGGCTGCGGTGGAATTAGCTATCACCAAGGTAGATGATTTGGCCACCCGTAACATCAGTATTATTGGTGCAGGAAAAATGGCTTGCTTACTGGTGAAGCATCTTGTAGCGAAAGGTGCCACATCTATTACCATTGTGAACCGTTCTCAACGGCGTGCAGAGGAGTTAGCCAAAAAATTCCCCCAAGCGGAGTTAACCCTGGTTTCTCTCGATGAGATGATGACGGTGGTGGGTAACTCTCATCTGGTTTTTACTAGCACAGGAGCAACCCAACCCATTTTACATCGAGATAATCTTCAAGAGGTGGTATCCGTGCAACAGGGGTTAATGTTATTTGACATCTCTGTCCCTCGAAATGTGGCTACAAACGTCCAAGAGATGGAAATTGTGGCTGCTTATAATGTTGACGATTTAAAGGCTGTGGTAGCGCAAAATCAGGCTAGTCGTCGTCAGATGGCTCTCGAAGCTGAGGGGTTACTAGAAGAAGAGGTAGAAGCGTTTGAACTCTGGTGGCGTTCCTTAGAGACAGTTCCTACTATTAGCTGCTTGAGAACAAAAGTAGAGGGTATTCGTGAACAAGAACTAGAAAAAGCTCTATCCCGTCTGGGAACTGAGTTTGCTGAAAAACACCAAGAGGTGATTGAAGCTTTAACGAGGGGTATTGTTAATAAAATACTCCATGAACCGATGGTACAGTTGCGAGCGCAACAAGATATAGAAGCAAGACGACGCTGCTTACAGTCTTTACAAATGCTGTTTGATCTTGAAATTGAGATTGAAAAACAATTTAGTTAAGAATTGGGGTTTTTAAATATCTAATATTTTTTAAGAGTCTCTCGTTAAAAGAAATTTTAACGAGAGATTTTATTCATCAGTGTATTATAGCTTTTCTCGGACTCATGAGGTACACCTAACTCCTGCCTCCTGCCCCCTGCCTTCTGCCTCAAAGAGATAACCTCTGTACCTCACAAGTGTGAGAAATGCTATATAGTGTCAGGGCTAACTACAGTGGTGGGGTTACCATCTCTTACTGCAACATAGTTTGGAGAGAGAATTTCTATGTCTTGACTATTACATTCATCCTGAATACTCTTGTGTAAATCTGAGTATATTTTTGGAATATCGTTGACTTTATTGATATGAACATTTAGTTCGTAGGTAACTGCAAAGTCACCGAGATAAGTTAGCAATACAAATGGGGGTGGATTAGACAATATATTATCTGTTTTTGCGGCTGCGGCTATAAGTGTTTGTTCTACCTTTTCTCTAGGAACATCATATCCCAAACCAACAGGTGTATGAAGGATTAGAGTTCGAGAATCTTCATTCTGTTTATCAATCTTTTTATTAGCCTTTGCATCACAATGTGCGCTCAAATTAGTAGTTAAATTTTGAAATAGAATAGAATTAGGTATTGTAATAATACAATTTTTTACTGTTTTAATTTCATGAAAAAATAAGTTTTGTTCTTTGACTTCTCCAACAATATCTCCAATTTTTATCCAATTTCCTTTGGTAAGAGGATTAACATATATAAGAAGCAACCCTGATACAATGTCAGAAATAAGCCGTGAACCACTCCAAGTGAAAGCGAGTACGATAAATGCTGATATTCCTGCAAAATAAACAGTTCCAGCACCAGGAAGATGAGGAGCGGCAAGGAGAATAACAAATATGGATATTATCAAGTGACCGATAAAAATAGTTGATTCCTTAGCACTATCATCTTTACAAATAACATTGTGAAAAATTGGTAATGGTATTCTTGGAAAAATAAATTTGATTATATACCTTGTTAAAAACAAGTCCATAAAGTACGCACATACAACAATGAAAATAAGAGGGGGTAATTCATCCTTTAAATACTGAATAATCTTAATCAATTGGGTTTCAAAAAAGTTTATAAATATAAGAAAAACTCGGATTATAGGAAAATCCCATTTAGGGATAGCTAATCCGACAAAAAGGTAACAGAAAAATATTATACTTAATAACAATAATATTAACTCAACAAAATGCTTAACACAGAATTTACCGAATAGTATTTTAATTATTCTATTCTTATTCGTCTTATTTCCTTTTAAAAAAGCCAATACTAACTTTCCAAGTGTCGATGGGATTCTTTCACGAACAAAAAGCTTTATTTGATTAATAAAAAGCCATAGTAGTGCTAGTATTACTAGTGATGTTACAATCAACTGGATTTTCTTTATTCTGTGATACAAGTCGACCCGTTTGTTTATTTGTTTCGCAGAACAAATACCTAACTCTTCTTGGGTTTTTACTTTCTTTTTACTATCCTCTTCATCTTCCCCTGGTAAGTTACACGTATCTTCTCAAAAAGCCAGGGGTCACTCGCTGCGAAAACTTAGGCCAAACAT
>NZ_JARVCN010000067.1:0-11997 GCF_038442745.1 Crocosphaera sp. Alani8 | reverse complement strand
CTTTGTCCCCTAACTTTCGGCGAGTCCCCCCAGACTTTTTGAGAAGCTTCTTTTCACAGTGTGCTTTTTCTACCTGTAGTAAAAATTCAATATCCTTAATTGCTTGTTGTAATTTTTCTTGTAATTTTTTCCTATTAGCAAGCTTTTGACTGATACAATTGGCAACCAAGACAGCAAGAAAAGTATTTACGGTAGAAAATATGCCAGATAGTAAAGTCTTTTGAATCTCAATATTAGAGAAGTCTAAAGAAAACATTTTTTAATCCTTTTAATCATTATCGATAATCATAAAAAAGAAAAAGGGGCAATATTGCCCCTTGAAACAAACTAAAAAAATGATTTAAACCACGCTAAAAACAATCACAAATCCTAATACTGCCCCAAAAACAATCAAGGCATAAAATTGAGCGCGACCATTTTCTAGATACTTCAACCCTTCCCCACTCACTAAAGCAGCTAAACCGGTCAAATTAACCGCGCCATCAATAACACGATAATCCACTTCCATAATTTGACGGGCTAAGCGACGACATCCCATGACAAAGACGCTATGGTAAACATCATCGAAATACCATTTATTGAGGGAAAATTGATACAACGTAGGAACCTTATCGGCGATCGCTTTAGGATCGATTTTGTGCTGCAAATACATCAAAGAAGCGATGGTAATACCTATCAAAGCAATACCCACCGAATTTCCAGCCATAATACCAAACTCCGTCCAGTCGAAGTGAGAAACCTCTTCTATTACCTCTCCAGGGGCGTGTATAAAGCCTTCAAAAGTATTATCCCAAGGTCTCCCCAATAAACCGATAACTGTCGAAGGAATGGCTAAAATGAGCAAGGGTAGGGTCATGGTTAAAGGAGACTCGTGAGGATATTCACTATGTCCATGGCCGTGATCACCGTGATCGTCGTGACCATGACTTTCCTTATCGTGATCCAATTCTTTCACATCCATTGCCCCAGGACCAAACACAGGGGCGGCTGCTGCTGATAACTCCGCCCGAATGTCCATATTGTTGCCTCGGAAGTCTCCTTCGAAGGTCATAAAATACATCCGAAACATATAAAAAGCGGTTAAACCGGCGGTTAACCAACCCACTACCCATAAACTGGGGTTAGCTTCAAAGGCTAGACCTAAAATCTCATCTTTTGACCAGAAACCAGCAAAGGGAGGGATTCCACAAATAGCCAAAGTTCCTATCAAAAATGCCAAGGAAGTGAGGGGCATATATTTCCGTAGTCCCCCCATTAAACGCATATCCTGTGCTAAGACTGGATCGTGGCCGACAACCTCTTCCATTCCATGAATAACGGACCCAGAACAGAGGAATAACATCGCTTTGAAATAAGCATGGGTCATTAGGTGAAATAGTCCAGCAGTATATGCACCGATACCCATAGCCATCACCATGTAACCTAGTTGGGAAATGGTAGAGTAGGCTAACCCCTTCTTAATATCATTTTGGGTTAAGGCGATGGTTGCCCCTAAAAAGGAGGTGATAGCCCCTGTCCAGGCGATAACAGTCATGACTACAGGAATGTTCTCAAATACAGGATACATCCGAGCAACCAAAAAGACACCCGCCGCTACCATCGTTGCTGCGTGAATTAACGCAGAGATAGGTGTAGGACCTTCCATCGCGTCCGGTAACCACACATGGAGGGGGAACTGTGCCGACTTGGCCACAGGTCCGAGGAAGACTAATACGGCAAATAGGGCAGCTAAAGCCGGGGCGATCATTCCTGAAGATACTAACTCTTCTAACCTTTCCCCCATCACATCAAATTCAAAGCTTCCTGTGGCCCAGTAAATGCCTAGCATTCCTAATAGTAGGCCAAAGTCACCCACACGGTTAGTGACAAAAGCTTTTTGGCAAGCATCCGCCGCTGCTTTGCGATCGAACCAGAAACCGATCAGCAGATAGGAACACATCCCCACCAGTTCCCAGAAGATATAAACCTGCACTAAGTTAGGACTGATCACCAATCCCAACATGGAGGCACTAAAAATACTTAAATAGGCATAAAAGCGTACATAGCTTGGATCGTGGGCCATATAACCATCAGTGTACACCATAACCAAAAGGGCCACTGTGGTGACAATAACGCACATCAAGGCACTAATATGATCCAGGGTGTAACCCATTTGTAAGGTGAAATTACCTGCTGCAGCCCATTCGATCATACGGGTGTATTCTGCATGACCTTGAATTTGACTCCACAGTAGGGTAAGAGATAACACCATCGATGCCCCTATGAGGGAAATAATAACCACTGCGTTGACTTGTCTCAAGCGGTTGGTTGCTTCATTAAACGAAATTAAGCCTAAACCTACCAACATCGCCCCCAACAAGGGCAACACTGGAATTAGCCAGGCATATTGATAAATAGGTTCCATAGAGTAATGCCTAAGTTATTTGTTCTCTACTTTAGTTGATAACGTTAACTATTCTGTTATAGACTTTTTTTAACGAATTTTTCAAATCTATAATAATATAAAAAGGAGTTGGAGCATTTTTGGTGGCTTTAACGTTTGTTTTAGATGGGTTTAAAAGGTAGTGTGACCATCTTGCTCAATATGCTAATGCAAAACTTGTGCAAAATTTACTTTTTTAAATCGACATAAATTCTATTCTGGGTATTAGGGGATCTTTGACTAATCCAATTCCTTGAAAGTCCCACCGTTGTAAAATTGTTTTTAATTGTGTTCCTGATGCGGATTCTACAATAAAGCGATCGCTAACATCAGAACCGTGGGTATTAAGATAACTCAAGGCTTCAAAATTTTCTGAAAAGACCAATAAATAACTCACAGGGGTTTCATCTTCTTCCCGACTAATCTGGGCGATCAAATATTTACCATCTACTTTAGAACGAAGGATATGATAGAGTTGTGAAAACATTTTTTCTTATTTAAAATTCTCCAATTTAATGCGAGGGTCAACCGCTTTTAATAATAAGTCGGCTAGTAAATTACCTACAATTAGCATCGTAGCACCCATGGTCAAACTTCCCATAACTAAATATAAATCTTGTGCCGTTACTGCTTGTAAAATTAGTCTTCCCAACCCTGGCCAATTAAAGAAAAATTCGGCAATAAATGACCCTCCTAATAAACTAGCAAATTCAAATCCTAAAAGGGTAATTAAGGGATTGATAGCGTTGCGTAAAGCGTGAACGTATATAATTTTGTCTTCTGGCAACCCTTTTGCTCTCGCCGTTTGAATATAATCTTGTCTCATTACATCTAACATTTGCCCTCGCATTAGACGCATCAATCCGGCAAAACTGGTGATGCTTAAGGCAATAGTTGGCAAAATCATGTGCCATCCAATATCTAATAGCTTACCAATAGGAGATAATTCTGAATGGTTTAAACTAGTCATATTTCCTACTGGTAATAGAGGAGAAAAATATTGAGCAACAATTAATAAAACTAAAGCAGTAATAAAACTCGGAAAACCTTGTCCTAAATAGCTAATAACCCTCAAAATCTTGTCAGTTAAACTACTTTGTTTGACTGCACTCAAAATGCCTAAAGGAATAGCTATCAACCACGTTAAAATAATAGAAGAAATAGCTAACAATAAGGTGGCAGAAATTCTCTCAGCTAATAAAGAAGCAACGGAACGATTGTAAACAAAACTTGTCCCAAAGTCTAATCTAGTAATAACCCTTATCAACCATCGCCAATATTGAACATACCAGGGTTGATCTAAGCCAAACTGAGTGGTTAATTGTTTAATAGTTTCCTCAGCAATTTTAGGATTTTGTTTTAAGGTATCCAAGTAGTTTCCTGGAGCAATTTGAATAATAATAAAACTAAGCACAGAGGCTAATAAAATAGTTAATAGACCTTGTAAAACTCGTTTCAAAATGTAAACAATGGTGTCTGCATCTAAAAAGTTTTGCAATTTATTTAAAAGGTTACTTTTTTGGGGAGATACAATAGGGTTCATGGGGTTAATAGTGTATAGTATTATTAATCTTAGTTTCTACACTTGTAAGACGTATCAGTGGTCATTGTTTAGAACTAAAAACAAAAAGTCTTAGTATTAACTAACGTTTCAGGTTCAATATTCTATTAAACTAATAATAGGAACATCAGGAAGTTTTTTACGACCTTCTAGATCTGTTAACTCAATAATAAAAGCAAATCCCAAAACATTACAACCAATTTTTCCTAACAATTCTGCCGTTGCCTTTGCTGTTCCTCCTGTTGCCATTAAATCATCTACGACCAAAACATTATGATGTTTTTCCAAAGCATCTTGATGAATTTCTAAACTATCCGTCCCGTATTCTAATTCGTATTCAACCCGATGAACCGCAGCCGGTAACTTACCTGGTTTTCTAACAGGAACAAACCCTGCATTTAATTGATAAGCTAGAGGAACTCCAAACAGAAAGCCACGGGATTCCATTCCCACAATATAATCGGGGAATAAATTAGCACCTTGACATTTTTCCTTCAAAATATCCACAGTGTAACGTAACCCTTGGGCATCACCCAGTAAAGTTGTAATGTCTTTGAAAACGATACCCGATTTAGGAAAATCAGGAACATCACGAATCAACCCTTTAAGATCCATTTCTTCTCTTTGAGTAAATTTTCTCAACGATTATATCCGAGTTTTCCCCAGATTAAAATATCTCAATCAGTAATTAGTCGCCGATAAACGATGACAATTAGATACAATATTGTCAACGAGACACAATCAAGCTAAACTCTCGAACGAACACCAACCGCGATTAAATGGAGTAGCTGGAGCAAAAAACGCACATGGGCAAAGTAGTCGGCATTGATCTGGGGACAACTAATTCTGTTGTTGCAGTAATGGAAGGGGGAAAACCAGTAGTGATAGCCAACTCAGAAGGAATGCGTACTACCCCTTCTGTGGTTGGCTTCAATAAGGATGGAGAATTAGTCGTCGGACAAATGGCAAGACGACAAGCGGTTTTGAACCCTCAAAACACTTATTATGGGGTAAAACGGTATCTGGGGCGAAAATACCCCGAATTGACCCCAGAATCAAAACAAGTCCCTTACACTATCCGTCGCGACGAATACGGCAGCATTAAAATTAAATGCCCTCGCCTCAAAAAAGACTTTGCCCCGGAAGAAATTTCAGCCAAAATTCTCCGTAAATTGGCAGAAGAAGCAGAACGCTACTTAGGAGAACCAGTCACCGGAGCCGTAATCACGGTTCCAGCCTATTTCAACGACTCCCAACGTCAAGCCACCAGAGACGCAGGAAGAATCGCAGGATTAGAGGTTTTACGCATTATCAACGAACCTACCGCAGCCTCCTTAGCTTATGGATTAGATCAAGAAGTCTCACAAAAAATCCTCGTCTTTGACTTAGGAGGAGGAACCTTCGATGTATCTGTCTTAGAAGTTGGGGACGGTGTATTTGAAGTAAAAGCCACCAGTGGAGATACCCAACTAGGGGGAGGAGACTTTGATAAACGTATCGTAGACTGGTTAGCAGCACAATTTCTTGAACAAGAAAAGGTCGATCTCCGTAAAGATAGACAAGCATTACAACGACTCACAGAAGCCGCAGAAAAAGCCAAAATCGAGCTATCAGGGGTCAGTGTCACCGATGTCAATCTCCCCTTCATCACTGCTACCGAAGACGGTCCTAAGCACCTTGATACCCGTCTAACTCGCCCTCAGTTAGAAGACCTCTGCGGAGATTTAGTAGCCCGTCTCACTCGTCCAATAAAACGGGCTTTAAACGATGCCAGATTAACCCCCATACAAATCGATGAAGTAGTATTAGTGGGTGGGGGAACTAGGATGCCCATGATCAAAGCCCTAGTGCGCAGCTTTATTGACAAAGAACCTAACGAAAACGTTAACCCCGACGAAGTGGTAGCCATAGGGGCAGCCATTCAATCAGGGATTCTAGCAGGGGAAGTTAAAGAAATCCTCTTATTAGACGTGACTCCTCTTTCTCTGGGTTTGGAAACCATCGGCGGTGTCACCAAAAAACTAATCCCCCGCAATACCACCATTCCCGTGCGTCGTTCTGATATTTTTTCCACAGGGGAAAATAATCAAACTATGGTAGAAATTCATGCGGTGCAAGGAGAAAGGGAACTAGCTAGAGACAATAAGTCCTTGGGACGGTTTAAACTAACCGGCATACCCCCCGCACCCAGAGGCATTCCTCAAGTACAAGTAGCCTTCGATATCGACGCTAACGGCATTTTACAAGTAACAGCGCGCGATCGCACCACCGGCAGAGAACAAAGCGTCATCATACAAGGTGCCTCTACCCTCAGCGAAGGGGAAATTAACCGTATGATTAACGAAGCAGCGGAGTTTGCCGAAGAAGATAGACAAAGACGAGAACGCATTGAAAAACGGAATAAGGCCAAAGCATTGACCGATCAAGCATTACGACGGTTAAAAGACGTTACCCTAGATTTCGGAACCCAGTTCACCAGTGTTTATCGTCGTCAAATCGAATCTCTAAACTCAGAAATCCTCGACAGTTTAGAAAAAGACGACGAAAGACGCTTAGATCGGGCGCAAGCAGACCTAGAAGATGTTTTATACGAACTCAATCGGGAAGTTCGCTTACAATACGACGATGAAGAAGACGAGGGCATTTTTGAGTCTATCCGTCGCACTCTCACTGGAGACGACGAAGATGACTACCCCTACACCCCTCGTGGTTCAAATTATGGCGACAACTATGGCACACCCCGTTACCCAGAAAGAAGAGACTATGGAAACCCTCGTTACGATGAGCGTCAAACCTACGGTTCTCCTCGTTACGAATCCTATAACGACTCTTATGATCAATGGGAAGAAGATCGCCCCAGTCCTCGATCGCCCCGTCGTTCCTCCTCTGATCGCCGTCCCTATCCCCCCCAAGACTCCGACACCTACTACACTCGTGATCGTTCCCGTCGTATTCCCCGAGAAAATCAATGGGATGAAGAGGACGACGATTGGTTCTAAACTCCCAAGCTCATTACAATAAAGATCCTAAATCTGATTCCCTGTCCCGTTTTACACTGATATATGCAGCAACTTCTTAACTACTATGCCATTTTAGGGGTTTCTCGAGATGCCACCGCCGAAGAGATAAAAAAATCTTTTCGTAAACTCGCTCGGCAGTATCATCCCGATGTTAACCCAGGGGATAAGACAGCAGAAGAAAAATTTAAAAGTATTAACGAAGCTTACGATATTCTTTCCGATGAAGGGAAACGGGCTGAATACGATCGCAACCGTTTCGGTAAAAGCAAACGTCGCCCTCCTCGTCCCTCCCGTAACGGCAACAATAGCAGTGGTTATAACCAAGATCAGGAATTCTGGCAGTTTCGAGACTACAACCCCAATACCAAAAGGGCAAAAGTAGTTAACCCCTCCCGCAACCGAAGGGATGTAGAGGCTAAGTTAAATATTCCCCTAGAAAAAGCCTACGGAGGTGGACGGGAGCGCATTCGTTTAGAAGACGGGCGATCATTAGAAGTGGATATGCCCTCCGCCATGATTGATGGCCAAAAAATTCGTCTCAAAGGGCAAGGACTTCAGGGAGGAGATCTATACCTCAAAATTACCATAACCCCTCACCCTTTTTTTGAGTTACGAGGCCAGGATATCGCTTGTCAAGTTCCTGTAACTCCTAGTGAGGCTATTCTAGGGGGTTCTGTAGAAGTTCCCACCATCGACGGTTTGGTTAAAATGACAGTGCCGAAAGGGGTGCGTCCTGGTCAGCGTCTTCGGTTGGCCAATAAAGGATATCCCGATGCTTCGGGGCAAAGGGGGGATCAGCTAGTAGAAATACAAATAGCCATTCCTTCTGAGGTGAGTGCAGAAGAAATAGCTCTATATCAAAAAATTCGAGAACAAGAACAGTTTAATCCCCGCAAACACTGGTTTTAAACAAAATTGTCATGGCCTCGAATTATACTCATATCTGTAGGCAAGTTGAACTTAATACAATTAGCTATCCAATTAGGCGACGAAATCCTTTGTACACGCCATCGATATAAGTAAACATCACTGGTACCACCACCAATGTTAATAAGGTGGAAGTAATTAAACCACCGATGACCGCAATTGCCATGGGACTTCTAACCTGACCATCTGCCCCTAACGCTAGAGCAATGGGAGACATCCCCGCAATAGTTGATAAAGTGGTCATGCAAATGGGCCGTAAAC
This sequence comes from Crocosphaera sp. Alani8, assembly GCF_038442745.1. Classification (NCBI taxonomy): domain Bacteria; kingdom Bacillati; phylum Cyanobacteriota; class Cyanophyceae; order Chroococcales; family Aphanothecaceae; genus Crocosphaera; species Crocosphaera sp. Alani8. The sequence continues at coordinate 3,806 of NZ_JARVCN010000067.1, read as the reverse complement.
GGGACACCCCTGCTTCTACCAGTGCCTTGAATTTAGGTTTACCATCTTTCATGTAACTCAAGGTAAAATCTACCAAGAGAATAGCATTTTTGGTTACTAATCCCATCAACAAAACGATTCCAATCAAAGCAAATAAACCTAGTTCGTTTTGGGTGAGCAACAATCCGAGTAAAGCACCTCCAATTGAGAGGGGCAAGGAGAGCATAATGGCGATAGGATAGAGGAAGTTACTATAGAGCAACACCAAAACTCCGTAAATACAGAGGATTGCCATACTCAATGCTGTGCCAAACCGAGTGAAAACATTTCGCATAATTTTGGCATCTCCGAAAGGTTCTTCGGTTACGTTAGAGGGTAGGGGATTCATCCCTGGTAAAGCCCGTACTTTTTCTAAGGCATCCCCTAAAGAAATACCTTCTAGGTTCGCTGAAAGTTCTACTTGTCGGTTGCGATTAAAGCGTTTGATTTCTGCTGGACCACTACCTAAGCGAATGCTTGCCACTGCATTTAATGGGACCAATGTGCCATCGTTAGCAGGGACTCTGAGATTTTTCAAGATGTCGATATCCTTGCGCTCTTCTGAAGCGACCTTAACACGAATGGGAATTTGACGGTCAGGCAGGTTAAATTTGGCTAGATTCGAGTCCGTATCCCCTAAAAATGCTAAGGCTGCTGTTCTGGCGATCGCTTGAACGGAAACCCCTAAATCACTCATTCGCACCGGATCTGGTTCGATAATAATTTCTGGTTTAACCAAACTCATACTGGAAGTCACCTCTACTAGCCCTGGAATTTGACTCATTTGCTCTTCTAAGGTGTTGGCTACTTGGGCTAGGGCTGCAGGGTTATCGCTTTTGAGTATAATTGATAAATCTTTACTGCCACCCCCCACTGCTTCACGGACAAATGTAACCCTGGCCCCTGGAATTTCTTGCAATTTAGGGCGCATTTTGTCTTCAAATTCCTTTTGAGACAAGTCACGTTCGTCTTTGGCAATTAGTTTAACGTACATGAAAGCAGTGTTGACTTGACCATCATCCCCCACCTCAGCCAGAATTTTGTCTACGGTTGGACTAGGTTGTAGGATTTCAGTTACCTGCTGTGCTACTGAAGTTGTTTCTTGGAGGGTGGCACCTGGAGGCAATTCCACACTCACTTGACTGAACCCTATATCCAAATTACTAAATAATCCCTTGGGTATGTAAGGAACCAGTTGTAAACTACCAATGAAAAAAGCCATCGCTAATAAGATGGTGACGATGCGATTGCGTAAAGACCAGGTTAGTAAACTTCGGTAAGGGGTTAAAGAACGAGGTTTGTCGGGATGAAACCCAGATTCTGATTTACGGGGTTTCGATTTTAGTAGGGCCGCGCTTAGCATGGGAATCATGGTAGTGGCTACCAAAGTGGAAAACATGGTAGAAACCGCCACTGTTACCCCAAAAGGTTGAAAATACTGCCCAGGAATCCCTCCCATAAAGGCTACTGGTAAAAATACCCCCACAATGGTTGCAGTAGTTGCTACCACCGCTAACCCAATTTCTACAGATCCGTCCCAGGCTGCTTGCAAAGGTTTTTTCCCCATTTGCAAGTGGGTATCAATGTTCTCGATCATACAAATAGCATCGTCTACTAGATTCCCAATCGCTAAAGCCAAGGCCAACAACGTCATGTCATTGAGGGTGTAGTCTAATATTCTGATAGCTGCGAAAGTGGGTATCAAGGATAAAGGTAGGGCAATAGAAGTGATTAGGGTTGCCCGCCAATCTTTGAGGAATAATCCTACTACAATTACTGTTAAAACACATCCTAAAATGAGGGCATCAAGGGTTCCCCTGTAGCTGTTGCGGATGGAGTCTCCTTGGGTAAAAATTAGGGAAAACTCCAGGTCTTCGGGAAAGATTGTCTTAGATTCATCAATGATTTTACGGACGTCTTCTTCTACAGAAACTAATGTGCTACCAGTACTACGAAAAACGGAAAATCCTACCATGGGTTGGCCGTTGAGATAAGTAGACTGACGAGGATCGTCATAACTGTCCCTCACCTTCCCTAAGTTACTGAGGGGAACTATATCTCCGTTGGGTAGGGTGATGGGGTAAGATTTCAACTCTGACACAGATTCCGCACTACCTAGAATTCTGACGTTCTGCTCGCTTCCACCAACGTCTGAACGTCCTCCTGGCAAGTTAATATTAAAGTTACGAATCTGATCGTTAACTTGGGTAGCAGTAATGCCGTAAGCTAGTATTCTGTCTGGGTCTAAGTCTACCCTAATTTCGCGGTCTACACCACCAATACGATTGATTTGGGCAACCCCTTCGACGTTGAGTAGTTCCCTGGCTATTTTACGGTCTACCAGGTCGCTTAATTCCTCTACTGATCTCTTATCGGAGGATACACTATAGGCCAGTATTGAACTCCCTGCCAATTTTACTCGTCTGACAATCGGCTCATCTACATCTTCGGGTAAGTCTTGGCGAATCTGAGTGACAGCATTGCGAACATCGTTAGTTGCTTGGTCTGTATCAGTTCCCAAGATAAAATTAATGACGGTGACGCTGTTACCATCGGTGACAGTAGAGATAATTTCGTCAATATCCCCTAATCCCGCTACTGCGTCTTCAATTTTCTTGGTAACTTGGTTTTCTAACTCTACGGGACTTGCTCCTCGTTGAGTTACACTAACACTAACAATAGGAACGTCAATATTGGGAGTATTATCTATCCCTAAATTAACGAAGGAAAATATACCTACTATTGCCATAACCATGAAGGCTAGTAGGACAGCAACAGGGTTTTTAATTGACCACGTTGAAAGGTGGAAGGACATAACGGAAACTGTATTTTTTATTTATATTTAATTATTAAATATAGCATTATTTTCGGTACAGTCGTTTCAAAAAGATTTTTCTAGTAAAATACTTGTTAAATATTATAAAAAAAACAACCATACTTTTCCAAAAAATCAACAATATTTAATCGTAAATGCCAATAAGAAATAGATTAAAAAATCAACAATAAATTTATTGTAATTTTGTTTATTGGGATTTTTAAAATTTAAAATTATGACTAATAAGGATTGATATAAAAGGTATTATCATAGTTATAAAAAACCGTAAATTCTGAATTTCTTTAGAGAAGTTTACATATTAAATTAGACTAAGGTTATAATTTTAGAACTTCACCTTAACCAAATCAGTTGTCATTTGATTTATTACTAATCATGGTCAGGAATAAGTGATTCAAGATTGCGAAGCTTTTTAACTCCATATCCTCCTAAGCCGATCAAAAACATTGCCAAAGCACAAATAACATAGAGTAGGGCAATACCCGAACCTTTTTCTGTACCTAATAACCAGCCAAATATCTTTGCCAGCAAACCCTCTGATCTCATGGCCGGTTCAAAAATGTAATCTGCTAAAGGTCCAGCTATTAAATAGCCAAGGGATGAAATTATCCGAATCATCATCATACGAATAGCAAAAACCCGTCCTTGTATTTCAGAACTTACTTTTCCTAACCAAATAACATCAGCAGAACTGCCCATCACAGGAAAATTAAAAGAAGAACAAAACTGCATGGGAACCCAAACTGAAAGACCCGTACCCAATCCAAATATCATCTTGCTCAAACCTGCTCCCATCATCCCCAATTGTACTCCGTCGACTCGACGTTGAAAACCATTCCATTTGGTCATCAATAAAGCTCCGAGAACACCCCCAAATCCAGCAGCAGAAGCCACACTACCTAAACTCACATCTTGCACCAAGAAAAGTTGATATGAGAAGCGATGGCTAAAACCC
>NZ_JARVCN010000066.1:0-39688 GCF_038442745.1 Crocosphaera sp. Alani8 | reverse complement strand
GGCCTAAGTTTTCGCAGCGAGTGACCCCTGGCTTTTTGAGAAGATACGATTTTTGTGTTTGAATTTTCCAGTTTTATTTATCATAATATTTTTCTTGTATCTACAAAAAAACTTACAAATGAGATTATGGATTAACAGTAAATTGAAACAAATAATTTGTCAATCAAAATCTCAATTAACTTTTTTAATAGTTTGCTTTTTATGCACGGTAACACTATCAATCATGAGTTCTTATCATGTTCAAGTGGGTAGTGACTATGGAGCTTATTTAGTACAATGGTCTCGAGTTTTAACAGGAGAAAATCCTTGGGATTTAAACGAACCTATTTTCAATGCTTATGGACCACTTTACAATTCAATAGCTATATTCAGCCATGTTCATCCTTTGCTTCCCAAATTAATTTTTTCTCTTAGTTGGATAGCTATTTCATTATATTTGATGAAGATTTTATATCAACGTTATTCAGAGGACTCTCTGACTATGCTGGCTGGATTTTTATTTTTGTTTGCCAATCCCTTTTTATGGATTTCCATATCTATGCAAGGTTTTTTTGATATTTTGCCAGCTATTTGCTGCGTGATGGCAGTAATTTTTAGAAGTAAAAGGCGGTTTATTTTAGCAGCACTATTTTTAGCAATAGGATTTTTATTCAAATTTTATCCTATTGTTCTTTTCCCTATTCTAGTAATAGATAATCGCAGAATTCGAGTTTTACCAGGAATAACTTATTTTATTTTTATAACAGTCGGATTTTTAGTTAGCTTTTTAATTTGGGGAGAGTCAACTTTTAATCCCTTGATTTTTGCTTCAGCAAGAGATTCTAAAATTCTTTCGATCTTTTTCTTTCTGAAATCAAGGTTTTCACCTCTTCGATTATTTACTGAACAACCTAACCTAGACAATTATAGTAATTACACAATGATAATAGGTTATTTAGTAGTTGTCTTTTATACCTGGAAGCGTAGGATAGAAAGCAGTCTTTCAGCTATCATTTACATGATGATAGTTTTGGTTTTATATCGCACAGGACATTTTCAATTTTTTACATCCATCTTTTTAATAAGTCCGTTTTGGTATGCAACAACAAACTTATCAAAATCAAGGAAAGAAAAAATTCTTGTTCCAATATCGATATATTTATATTGGATCACTATACTACATCTTACTTTTTATTTATTTAAAGGTATTGGACCTTGGCCTTGGAGTTTATTTCGAGAAATAGCTGGTTTACCTAACTTGTTACTTTCTTTATGGACTATAGTAACAGTTGTTCGTTTAGGTTATTCTTCATCTGAACTTCTCCCCACAAAAAAAAATCAAAGCCTTATCCGAAGGTAGTTGTAGCGATTTTATTCATACCAAATCCGGTTCTAAAACCCATCTTATCTTCTAGAAGAGGCAGGAGGCAGCGGGCAGGAGGCAGAGGTGCGATCCAAGCGGATTCTCAATCCGCATTGGAAAGCGCACCTTCGAGGGTTTTCAGCTTTTAGGCTGTCAATTTTAAAAGGGGGTATATAAAGCGGATTTGGTATCAAAGACGCTTTCACGATTTAAATCTAACCCTAGGAGTAAAAGTTTTTGAGAAAAACATTTTTATTTTTGTCACCAAGCAGAAAGGGTTTGGCCAATTCAATATCTTGACTTATCAAAAAAGAGAATATAAGAACCATAGTCAAGAAGAACCTTGGTTTATTATAACCAATTTAAATGATGCCATAGATTATTTATTTTCTAAGGTTTAAGTTTAATTTTCTTTCTTAACAACAAATATGAGTATTTAGTCAAAGCGAGGAAATGATTAAAGCAATCTAGAAAAAGCTATTATCCCTAACCTCAAACTTTACTTAAAATAATGTATAAATAAAGGGAGCAATAGCAGATCCTTGAGTAAAAACAATTAATGCACCTAGCAATACTAGTGTAATAATTAATGGGGCTAACCAATACTTTTTACGTTCGTTTAAAAAGCCCCACAAATCCTGTAAAAGTTCAATAAATCCTTCCATTAATAAGGCTTCTCCATACTAAGTTTCTTTCTAATTTGACTAGAAGCACGATAAGTTTCTAAACTGAATTCCCATTTCCTGTTTAAAGGATCTCGCTTAATTATTTTCATAATCAATGACATTGGCGTAACAATGATAAAGAAAATAAGTCCTAAAATTAAACGACTATTAAGCCATGCAAGTACCTGAGAAACTCTCATCCATCCTTGATAAATAGGGGCAAGGGATTGTGGAATAAAGAGAGAGAAAGTGACTAAAACTCCTGCAATAATCCAAGGAATCAGAGGTAAACTATGACCCCACAATGAAGGTATTAATAAACCAAACAATATGGCAATCATTCCCCCTATTATTAATCCGAACTCTCGTAAACCTTTTTTATCTAATCTGGGTATTTTGTAAAACATCGCTTTAACTCCGTATTTAATTAATCTAGTTCAAATTCATCTTGCCAAGACTTATCTTTTTCCCATTGGGGTTGTTTAGCTTTTGCCAATAAATAATTATTAATTACTAAATAATCCATCTCAGTACGCATAAAACAACGATAGGCATCCTCTGGGGTACAAACAATTGGTTCTCCCCTAACATTAAAGGAAGTATTAACTAGAACAGCACATCCTGTCAAGGTTTCAAATTGTTTAATTAGTTGGTAGTAACGCGGGTTGGTTTCGGGGTGAACAGTTTGGACTCTTGCTGAATAATCAACATGGGTAATAGCAGGTATTTTTGAGCGAGGAATGTTCAATTTTTCTATGCCGAATAATTGTTTTTGTTCTTCGGTCATAGGAATATGTAAGTCTTTTTTAACCTCAGCAACTAATAACATATAAGGACTGGGTTTATTTAATTCAAAGTATTGGTTAACTTTCTCCCCTAAAACAGAAGGTGCAAAGGGACGAAATGACTCCCTATATTTTATTTTCAAGTTCATTATGGACTGCATTTTCTCATTGCGAGGATCACCAATAATAGAGCGATTTCCTAACGCTCTGGGACCAAATTCCATCCTTCCTTGAAACCAACCTACTACATTACCTTGTGCTAATATTTCTGCTACTTTAGTAAACAATTCGCTGTCTTCTAGATGAATATAATTAGCTGTCACATCATTAAGATATTGTTGTGCTTCTTCATCACTAAATTTGGGACCTAAATAAGAGCCTTGCATGGCATCTGATTGGTCAACAAAACGAGGATTATCTAAGTATTGATACCAAACAGATAAAGCAGCTCCAATCGCTCCGCCAGCGTCTCCTGCGGCTGGTTGAATCCAAATGTCTTTGAATTTTCCTTCCCTTAAAATACGCCCGTTAGAAACACAATTTAAGGCTACACCTCCGGCTAAACATAGATTATCTGCACCCAATTCTTTGTGAGCAGTATTAGACAACTTTAAGACAATTTCTTCCGTAACTTTTTGAATAGAAGCAGCAATATTCATCTCCCTTTGAGTGACTTTGCTTTCAGGTTTTCGAGGGGGATGGCCAAATAATTGAGAAAACTTATGATTGGTCATGGTTAGACCAGTTGCATAGTTAAAATATTCCATGTTTAGACGAAAAGTTCCGTCTTCTTTAATGTCAATTAAATTTTCGAGAATTATATTAGTATATTTAGGTTCTCCATAAGGAGCTAAACCCATCAATTTATATTCACCAGAATTGACTTTGAATCCTGTATAATAGGTAAAAGCAGAGTATAATAAACCCAGGGAGTGAGGAAAGTCAATTTCCCACTGGGGAATGATGTTATTATTTTCTCCTAACCACAAAGAAGTTGTTGCCCACTCACCTACCGCATCTAGACATAAAATAGCAGCCGTTTTAAAGGGACTAGGAAAGAAGGCAGAAGCGGCATGGGATTGATGGTGTTCTGTAAATAATAAGGGGGGAAGCTGAGAAGTTTTACAATTAGCTAATTTTGCTAATTCTTTCTTTAAAACTGTCTTTAAATATAACTTTTCTTGTAACCAAACGCTCATAGCACTAACAAAAGAACGAAATCCTTTGGGTGCATAAGTGATGTATGTTTCTAGAAGTCTCTCAAAGGTAATTAAAGGCTTTTCATAAAAAACAACATAATCTAGCTTTGTTAGGGTAATATCCGCTTCATTGAGAACATAAGAAATAGCATTCTTAGGAAACTTTGCGTCGTGTTTCCTGCGAGTGAATCTCTCTTCTTGCGCTGCTGCCATAATTTTTCCTGATTGAACTAAAGCGGCAGCACTGTCGTGATAATAAGCAGAAATGCCCAGAATATTCATTTGTGATTAGCTCCTCCACCATGTTATGCTGTCTAGGCTGTAATCACGGAAAATCCCTGATCACGATAAATACAGTACAGAATAACACAATAGACGAAAAAAGCTAAAATAAGATTCTAATCAAACCTGTTACAAAATGGCTACTATTGCTAAGGTGACACCCGTCCAAAATAGGGTTTTGCTACGGGCAGAACATAAACCAGGTAACATCATAAGTGTTTATCTCCGTGGATAGATAAATAGAGAAGATTACCCTATCCATCTTTACTATACTACTTGTAACCTAAAACGAACTCAGTATATTCTAGGTAGAAGGAGATTGTTGGCTCAGCCTTTCAGCGATGGCTACAAGTCCCCAAAGAAAGATTAGAACGGTCATAAGGCTCATCATGGGTATTTCCTCTCATGTTAAGGTTTGTGAACAATTATGATTCAATTCTAGCTTTCTAATTTTGAAACCCGAAATGAGGATAACCGTATCAGTATAAATACTAGTTGAACTGATTATAATACGGATGAGTGAGAACAAATTAGATGTGACCTTTTCTCTCTTCTTGAACAGCTAAAGCTAACTTTGTGGGTATGGTATCTAAGTGGTTGATATTTTCGGTGCCAGAAAACGGAGAAACAAAAGTATAACAGGGATCACAGTCTCCGTCGTCATAAACTTGAATCACCCATTTATCGGGCAACTGATTGACAGTAACTTCGACAATGTACCACCATTTATCCTCTATTTTGCGAGAATTATTCACAAGAAATAAATCTTTTTCCTGATCAGATAGTTCCCATTCTTCGCTAATAAATTCGATAGCCTTTTGTTCAGCTTCAGATAAAGAAATCATCGCTAACATTCTACCTCATTAACTTTTTCAATTTCCCAATGATCCGCGTCTATTTCCCCTAATAATGCTTTTAGTTTGTGCTGTGCTTCCTCCGGTGATTGCGCTTTAATAGAAAAACAAGCACTAATAACAATTTCATAAAGCTTATCGGGGTTGAATTTTTGAACTGTATTCTTCATATAATCGCTATCGAAACTATTAATAATAGACTTTAATTTTCTATTATGCCTTAAATTCTAAACTGGGAATTTATGAGATTCCATAAAATAAATCTTAATTTCTATGAAACCCTTCAAGATATCACTTTATTGCTAATCAATCCCTGTTTTCTCAAGAAAATTTAAACTAATGGGAAACAGCGAGAAGATTAACCATAAAGAAAAGAAAAAGATGCTTTTATGAAATCAGCAAAAATCTAAACTTAATCTTAAAAAAACATACTACCAAACCTAACAGGCTTCAAAATTACAATAATAAGAGACAATAAAGGATGTGTCTCAATTCTGTTTACCCCAAAATTCGGATAATTGACAACAAACGAGTGATTTATGATTAAGTTGCTTTAAGAAAAACCAATTATTAATTATCCAGAGGTAACGAGATATAATGCACGAGCTACTACGATAACAAATTAGATAAACTGCAGATGCGAACCCATTATTGTAATCACGTAAGCGCAACGGATATTGATAAAACTGTAACCCTATTCGGATGGGTTGATCGCCGTCGAGATCACGGGGGAGTTATTTTTATCGACTTGCGGGATCGCACAGGAATCGTGCAAATCGTCAGTGATCCTCAGCGAACCCCTACATCTTATCCCATTGCTGAGACGTTACGCAACGAATATGTGGTCAAAATTATTGGACAAGTTAGTAAGCGTCCTCCTGAGTCTTTAAATACCAAAATTACTACAGGAGAAGTGGAGATTTATGCCGAGTCAATAGAGTTATTAAATGGGGTAAATAGACAACTACCTTTTGTTGTTTCTAGTTTAGATGCAGAGTTAGTTAAAGAAGAAACTCGTCTAAAATATCGCTATTTAGATTTAAGACGAGATCGCATGGCCAAAAATCTCCATTTACGGCACAGTGTTGTTAGGGCGATACGTCGTTATCTCGAAGACCAACAACAATTTATGGAAATAGAAACCCCTATTTTAACTCGCTCGACTCCCGAAGGTGCAAGGGATTATTTAGTACCTTCTAGAGTTAACCCTGGGCAATGGTATGCACTACCCCAGTCACCACAATTATTTAAACAATTGTTGATGGTTTCAGGTTGCGATCGCTACTATCAAATTGCACGGTGTTTTCGGGACGAAGACTTACGGGCCGATAGACAACCCGAATTTACACAACTAGATATGGAAATGAGTTTCATGTCTGAAAATGAAATATTAGAACTCAATGAAGGATTAGTTTGTCATATTTTTAAATCGGTTCAAAATATTGATCTGCCTCGTCCCTTTCCTCGTTTAACTTATCAAGATGCAATGGAAAAGTATGGGAACGATCGTCCTGATACTCGCTTTGACCTAACCTTGGTTGATGTTTCAGATATCGTAAAAGATAGCGGTTTTAAAGTGTTCTCAGGAGCAGTGAAAAATGGAGGTAAAGTAAAAGTTTTACCTATTCCTGGAGGCAACGATGTTATTTCAAACGTGCAGATTAAACCAGGAGGAGACTTATTTAAAGAAGCTACCGATGCAGGGGCAAAAGGGATCGCTTACATTCGGGTTAAAGAAGATAATAAATTGGATACTATTGGGGCGATCAAAGATAATTTAACGGAGGAACAAAAAGCCGAATTATTAGCAAGAACCGGGGCTAAACCTGGATATTTATTATTGTTCGGTGCAGGAGATACCGATACAGTAAATAAGTCTTTATCCCGCTTAAGATTAGTGGTGGGAGAGCGTATGAACTTGATTGATCCTGATAAAATAAACTTACTTTGGATCACAGAGTTTCCTATGTTTGAATGGAACGCCGACGAAAAGCGTTTGGAAGCATTACACCATCCATTTACTGCTCCTAATTCAGAGGATTTAGACGATTTAGCAACAGCTAGAGCGCAAGCTTATGACTTGGTTTATAACGGGGTGGAAATAGGGGGTGGAAGTCTCAGGATTTATCAAAAACAAATCCAAGAAAAGGTCTTTGAAACTATTGGTTTATCCCGAGAAGAAGCATACAATAAATTTGGCTTTTTGTTAGAGGCATTTGAGTATGGAACCCCACCTCATGGGGGCATTGCTTATGGGTTAGATCGCTTAGTTATGTTACTAGCCAAAGAAGACTCTATTCGTGATGTGATAGCCTTTCCAAAGACTCAGCAAGCTAGTTGTTTACTAACGGAAGCCCCCGCTTCTGTCGATAGTAAACAATTGAAAGAGTTACAGGTTAAATCTACTTATCAACCGAAAGTAAAAGAAGAATAGAATGATCAGTTAGTATGAGGTAAGCAGTGCTTACCCTACTGCTTCCATATCATTTTCTTTGGTTTCTTTCCTCTACTCAATGCATAAAATTTGCGAGCATCTTAAAAAAATATCGAGATTTGATAGAAAAGCGATTAACTCAATATGCTCAATATGAACCTAAATATATAGACTAAGAAATGCTAATTTTGAAAAGTTTTCTTATAATTAACAAGGACTCAATTATGATTTTCATTAAAACAATTTATTTATAATTAATTCAAAAATAAGATAAGATCAATGATTACAACAAAATTTTGGACCCAAGTCTTTACTATAGTAGTTGCTGGCGTTTTAACATCTGGGGTAATTTATGCGATACGAGAATCAAAGATAATTCATAAAGTTAACATACCAGAAGGTGCGATTCTTCCTTTTGATTTGGAGGAATGTCCCGAAACTTGGTCACCATTTGATAAAGTTGAAGGACGTTTTATTTTAGGTTATGGTGATAGTGATGATAATCTTACACCAAGAAATAACTTAGGGGAGATTGGTGGAGTTGAAAAACATCAGTTGACTACATCAGAAATACCATCACATAGCCACAGTTATTATGATTATCATTATTCTGATAGTGCTACGGGTAGTGACGATTATGAAACACCTTCAGGTGATGGACAAGGAAATATCACGGGTAACAAACGAGTAACAAGTTCACAGGGAGGTGGTGCTGCACATGAAAATATGCCACCTTATATTGTTCTTTTGTATTGTAGAAAAAACTAAACTCCATGATTTGTCATTCTCACACTGTGTCATAACCTACTTTCATCCAACTCAGATGTATTTTGACTTAAATAAGGGATAAAAAGAGACTGAAACTGATAGTCAACAACAATAGCACAAGTATGAATTATGATCTTAATCACTGTAATAACTTAGATTTTATTGCCAAGGAATTACAAGAAAGAGAAAAAAATAACAACCTAAGACAATTAAACTCTATTCATCCTCAAGATGCCGTTACTATTATCAAAAATGGCAAAACTTTAATTAATTTTAGTTCTAATGATTATTTAGGACTATCAAAACATCCTGATCTAATTTTAGCCTCACAAAACTACACTCAACAATATGGAGTGGGTTCAACCGCTTCCCGTTTAGTAACAGGAACTTACGATATTCACAGAAAATTAGAAGAAAAACTAGCAAAAATCTGTGGTAAAGAGTCTGCTTTGCTTTTAAACACAGGATTTCAAGCGAATATGACTATCCTTCCTAGTTTGGTGGACCAAAAATCTTTAGTTTTATGCGATCGCTTGGTTCATAATAGTATTTTACAAGGTATTTTCCTGAGTAATGCCCGATGGAAACGCTATCAACATAACGATTTAAGGCATTTGGAAAGATTACTTAAAAAAGCAGTTTTACAAGGCTACAATCGCATTTTAATCGTTACTGAGACGGTTTTTAGTATGGAAGGGGATTGTAGTGATGTAGATAGTTTGATTCAACTTTCGCAACAATATAATACACTTCTTTATCTCGATGATGCCCACGCTTTAGGTATCATGGGAGAGAAAGGTATGGGACTGACAGCACATAAGTCAGGAATTGATATTAGTTTAGGAACCTTTGGTAAAGCATTCGGCAGTTTTGGTGCCTTTATTACCACTTCTAAATTGATACGTGATTATTTGATTAATTGTTGTCCAGGGTTTATTTATACCACTGCTTTACCTCCTAGTGTTATTGGTTCTATTGATGCTGCCATTGAGATGATTCCTAGCTTAGATCAAGAAAGGAAGTATTTATTAGAACAGGTAAATTATGTACAAAATAAGCTCAAAAATTTAGGCTATCAGGTTCTTGGTTCAACTTCTCCCATTATTCCTGTAGTTATTGGCAAGGAAGAAAAAGCCGTAAAACTATCAAATTTTTTAGAAGAAAATGGTATTTTTGTTACTGCTATCAGACCCCCAACTGTTCCAAAAAATACTTCCAGACTTCGTTTAGTTTTATCCAGTAAACACCAACAAGAACACATCAACTATCTTATTAATTTACTGCAAAATTACCATGAGCATTAAAGGAGAAATTATTGCCTATCATGGCTGGGGTTTTGATAAAAACTGTTGGCAAGAATGGCAAGAAATCTTATCTAAAGAGTTTCATTTTAAAACCTACGATAGAGGATATTTTCAGCAAGAGATTTACCCAGAATTTGCAGATAATAATTTAACTAAAATTATTTTTGCCCATTCCTTCGGACTCCATTTGTGTTCTCTAAAAATATTAAAACAAGCTAATTTACTAATTTTATTTAATAGTTTTGCTGAATTTCATCCTGAAAAAGAAAAGCCAAGAACAAGATCAAAATATGCCCTAAAATTGATGATGGATGAGTTTAAAAATAACCCAAAAACTGTCTTAAAATCCTTCTATCAAAAATGCTATTATCCATCTCTTTATATTGAAGCCAAGGAACAAAACTTTAATAAAGAAAGATTAGCAGAAGATTTAAAATTCTTAAATAGAGCAAAGTTAGACATAAATATTCTAGAAAAAATACCGATAATTCATATAATTCAAGGGTCAAAAGACAGGATTTATGCTGCATCTTCTGCTCGAGAATTTTATAAAAAAATGAGCCAGAATAGTCAATATTACGAAATTGAAAATACTGGACATACCTTACCTTTTACTTATCTAAAATCTTGCTTATCTGTTGTCAATCAAGCATTAGGAGAAATAGACAATTATGGTACTAATTGAAATAGCCAGACCCGATCAAAAAGAAAAAATAGCTAACAATTTTAGTAAGGGAGTAGCTAACTATCTATCCTATTCGCAAGTTCAAAAAAAATGTGCTGAAAAATTGTTAAAAATGGCACAAAAATATTCTTATTCTATCCCCAAAGGAGAAATTTTAGAGATTGGTTGCGGAACAGGTTTTGTGACTAAAGGACTTATTCGACAGTTTCCTAATCATTTCTTAGATGTTATTGATATTTCCGAAGAAATGCTCAACTATTGTCTCGATAATCTAGAAATTTCTGAAACACAAAGAGAACTTATTCTTTTTAGAAAACTAGATGGAGAAAGTAGAGAACTAGAAAATAATAGCTACTCTGCTATTGTCAGTAGCTTTACTGTACAGTGGTTTGAAGACATTGTTAATAGTTTAAACCGTCTAATTAACACCCTAAAACCTCACGGAATATTATTAATTGCTTTTCCCAATACTCGAAGTTTTCCTGAATGGAAAGCTATGTGTAATGACTTAAGTTTGCCTTTTACCGGCAATAAACTACCTGACACAATGGAAATAAAACAAAAACTATCAACTCTAAACCTTGAAACTCATATACAAGAGGAAGAAATTACCATAACTTATAATAATTCAGGTGATTTTTTCAGGAGTCTAAAAGCTATTGGTGCCGGACTAAATCTAAAACAAGAAAAACTATCTCCTTCTGAGATGAAAAAACTAATTAACTACTGGAATTATACTTGTTTTCCTAAGAAAATAGAGATAACTTATTCCGTTACATTTCTGACAGTAATCGTTTAATCTGAACGAAACTTTTCCCCATACCCTACCCTAAACAACACAAAAAGGGAGGGTTTAAACCTCCCTTTCTAACAGTCTTTCAAAAGTGTCAAATTTACCTAACTTATGTCACTTTTTTTGACTAAATGAGCTTCTAGGAACCATAAACGCTTGTCCACTTCCCGGGAAACTTCGGTGTATAAATCTGCTGTATCTGCCTCTCCTAACTCCTCCATTTTATCAATCCCCTCGCGCAGATGGGCCCCATAAGTAGCATAACGTTCGGCTAAAGCCTTGATATGTTCCATACCTTCTACCGCATCAAAGGGATATTCAGCAAGAAGAGACTCATTAGCTGCAATTCTGGCGGTTCCCATAGCGGTTCCCCCTAAAGCAGTTATTCTCTCAGCGAACATATCCACATATCCCTCTAATTCCCCTGCTAAAGTATCAAACAACTCGTGGAGTTGATAAAAATCCAATCCTTTAACATTCCAATGAGCTTGCTTTGCTTGGGTTTTTAGGTCTATGCTAGTAGCAAGAGTAGGAGCAAGAACAGCGACAACTTTTTCCCGAATATCAGCGGATATGTCAATACGACTGGGGTAAAAACGAGCCTTTGATGAAGCGTTAGGACTATTCGTGATGTTTGCAGTAGGCATAGTGACTTGTCCTTAGTAGAAATTCTATCTCTACTTATGGTAACAAAATTTACAGCACCATTATTTAGTGATGATTTTGGTAACTAAAAACAGTATTTTGTAATAACATAGCTACCGTCATCGGTCCGATACCCCCGGGAACCGGTGTAATATAACTGCTAACTTGAGACACAGAATCAAAGTCAAAATCTCCCACTAATTTAGAAGAACCATCCTCTTTGATAACACGATTAATTCCCACATCGATAGCTACTGCACCGGGTTTAACCATGTCCCCTGTAATTAGATTAGGTTTACCCACCGCAGCGATGATAATATCTGCTTGACGGGTCATTTCTCCTAAGTCTGGGGTGCGAGAATGAGCAACAGTTACAGTTGCATTCTTTTCCAACAACATCAAAGCCAAGGGTTTACCCACCAAAATACTGCGTCCCACCACTACCGCGTGTTTTCCAGCAACATCTAGGTCATATTCTTCCAGTAAACGCATTACCCCTGCTGGTGTGCAACTCCGTAACCCATCTTCACCCCGTATTAAATGTCCCAGGTTCATAGGATGCAAACCATCCGCATCTTTTTCCGGGGCGATGGCATGGAGTAATTTTACCGTATCTAAATGGGGAGGTAACGGTAACTGCACCAAAATACCATCTACTCGTTCATCTGCATTGAGTTGATGGATTAATGCTTCTATTTCTTCTTGTGGTGTATTGGCGGGTAAGTGACGACCAAAAGAGGCAATACCCACCTTAGCGCAGGATTTTTCCTTGTTACGAACATAAACAGCACTAGCCGGGTTATCTCCCACCATAATAACCGCTAAACCAGGAGGACGACCTATATTCCCTTGTAACCTTTCGACGGTTATTTTTAACTCTCCCTGAATTTTTTGCGCTAATGCTTTACCGTTTAACAAACAAGCAGTTTCAGAAGATATTGATAACATAGTAATTTTGGAACGTAGGAGTGGTTTACGATGTCCTATTTTTTAGACTATCTCAAGACAATCAAATTCACCCCACTGATCATGAAAGTTTTAAGTATTCGAGGGGTTCATGGTGGTATTTTTTCCCTTTTGTTGGGAAGTTTAATCGGTTGCACCCCCATCAATTATTTAGGGTTAGCGCAACCCACCGTCACCCCCATTGGAGAAATTTCTCCCCAACCCACAGCCGAAAGCAACACCGAAGAGACTATTATCTATTTAGAGGGAAAAGTAGTCGACAGCGCACCTTTTATGGATAGTGGTTCCTATCAACTACAAGACGAAACAGGAACCGTCTGGGTGGTTACCAATGATCCCCTACCTCAAACAGGGGAAACCGTAAAAATCACAGGACAGGTTACCTATCAATCTATTCCCATCGGGGGTCAAGATATGGGAGAGTTATATATCCTAGAGGTTGAAAAACTCGCCGTCAACACCCCCGAGAGTACCTCAACGGTTCAACCGGTGGTTGATACCGATACCGAAGCTAAACCCATCTCCAAACCCGATCCCAATGAGTTTCTCCTCCCCCACAAACGCAACCCCAAATAGTATCCCGTCTGTAGCTTTGGCTATTTTGCATCAAGATGGTCGCTTTTTGATGCAGTTACGGGACAATATTCCCACCATTATTTATCCCGATCGCTGGGGTTTTTTTGGGGGTCATCTCGAAGATGGAGAAACCCCAGAAGTGGGGGTAAAACGAGAAGTTTTAGAGGAGATTAGTTATTCCCTTGAAAACCCAATTTTTTTCGGACGTTACGACGATGAAGAGGCTTTACGTTACATTTTTCACGCCCCCTTAACCGTATCCATCCAAGAGTTAATATTAGGAGAAGGGGCCGACTTAGAGTTAGTTTCCCCCAAGGATGTTAAACAAGGAGAGTGTTATTCTCAGAAATTGGGTGACGTTCGTCCTTTAGGGAAAATCCATCGAGAAATTTTATTAGATTTTATCTCTAAATTTTAAATCCTAATACTTATGCTCAAACTATTGACAAATGTTATGGTGGCTGTAGTAATTGCTTTTTGGGTAGGAGCGATCGCTATTTTTTCTATTCAAAACGTTATTACAGTTTCCCTAAAATTTCTCTTCTGGGAATCCATTAAACTCCCCGTTGGGGTTTTACTTTCTTTTTGTCTGGGAGGTGGTTTCGTGGTAGGCAGTTTCTTACCGTTTCTCTTCAATCCTTCAAAACGCAAGAAAAAAAGATATTTAAACGATCCAAAGGACGATCTAAATAATTTTGACAATTGAATTGATAGACAATAAACATTTATTTATCCATCATTAGTCCCCATTAATAAAGTCTCCTAAAGGTAGATACAAACTATGAGTAATCCCCATATTTTAGTAGTTGAAGACGAAGCCAAACTTGCTCAATTTATTGAACTAGAACTAAAATACGAAGGCTACGATATCACAGTAGTGAATGATGGATTAGCCGGACTGACAACAGCAAGAGAACGTAACCCCGACCTAATTTTATTAGATTGGATGCTACCAGGAATTTCGGGATTAGAAATTTGTAAGCGATTACGACAAACAGGTAGTAAAACCCCCATTATTTTATTAACAGCTAAAGACGATATTAGCGATCGCGTAGCTGGTTTAGATGCGGGTGCAGATGATTATATCGTTAAACCTTTTAATTTAGAAGAATTATTAGCTAGAGTTAGGGCAAACTTAAGAAGAAATCAGCAAGAAGACCCCGAGTTACTGCAATTTTTAGACCTCAGTTTAAATCGGAATACCCGTCAAGTATTCCGAGGAAATCGTTCAATCGAACTGACTGCCAAAGAATTTGATTTACTGGAATATTTAATGTCCCATCCCAAACAGGTTCTCAGTCGGGATCAAATTTTAGAAAGGGTATGGGGTTACGATTTTATGGGAGACTCTAATATCATTGAGGTTTATGTACGTTATTTACGCCTAAAATTAGAATCTGAAGAAGAAAAAAGATTGATTCAAACGGTTCGCGGTGTGGGGTATGTTTTGCGAGACTAATTGATAAGTTACCTAATACTAAATCCGATTCTCAAAGCTTTCTTATTCTCAAAAAGAGGCAACAGACAGGGGTAGAATAAAGCAGGTTTTTCAAGTTTAAGGCTATCAATTTTAAAAGGGGATATCTAAACGGATTTGGTATAATATAGCAGTTCCCATACTTGTGAGGTACAAATTTTTCTAGTTTTAGGAGTCAGGAGTCAGGAGTCAGGAGTTATAACCTAAATATTGGGTGTACCTCATGAGTGTGAGAAACGCTATAAATGCAGTTGAATAGGTTTCAAAGTATCGTTAATTATCAGAAACTAATTGATAGTGGCTTCTGTTTTTCAAACTTTTAACCACAACAATCGTCTTCATTTCAAACCTTTTGATCGTTAATGAAAACCATGAACTTGACAAAATCCCTGCGTTTGATCGCAAGTTGTAGCATTACCCTTTTTCTTAGTGTCATGCTTAGTTTTGGAGGGTTGTACATTCCATCCTCCCAAGCTGATTCTATAACGGACTTAGCCCAAACCCCAGTCAGCATTACTGCTGAAAGTTTTGTCGCTACGGCCGTATCTCGGACTGGCCCAGCAGTAGTTCGTATCGATACAGAAACGGTAGTTACTCGACAAACGGATCCGTTTTTTGATGATCCTTTCCTCCGCGACTTCTTTGGTCAACAGTTCCAACCGCGCCGAGAACAAAGGATTAGCGGTCAGGGTTCTGGCTTTATTATCGATAGTAGTGGTATTATCTTGACCAATGCCCATGTGGTCAATGGTGCTGATAAAGTGACAGTTACCCTCAAAGATGGAAGAACTTTTAACGGACAGGTTAGAGGAACCGACGAAGTAACTGATTTAGCCGTTGTTGCCATCGATACTGGCGCAAATACCGTCCCAGTGGCACCTCTGGGAGACTCCAATAGTCTGAAAGTTGGCGATTGGGCCATCGCTGTGGGCAACCCTGTTGGTTTAGATAATACGGTAACTTTAGGAATTGTCAGTACCATTGGACGTTCTGCCGCTAAAGCAGGTATCCGTGATAAACGTCTCGATTTTATTCAAACCGATGCAGCCATCAACCCTGGTAACTCCGGGGGGCCTTTGTTGAACAGCAAAGGGGAAGTGATTGGTATCAATACTGCCATTCGTGCTGATGCTATGGGTATTGGTTTTGCCATTCCCATCAACAAAGCCAAAGCTTTAGAAAAAATTCTGGCATCAGGGCAAAAAGTCCCTCATCCCTATATCGGGGTGCAAATGCTCAATCTCACCCCGGAAATCGCCAGGGAAAACAACAGTAACCCCAATTCTCCCATGATTGTCGCTGAGGTGGATGGTATTTTGGTGGTTCAAGTGGTTCCTAACAGTCCAGCAGAAAAGGCTAGATTGCGGCGTGGGGACGTGATCGTCGCTGTTAACGGTGAACCTGTGAAGGATGGCACTGATTTACAAAAAATTGTCGAACAAGCCGGCATTAATGCCACTTTAAGACTGCAATTGTATCGAGGCGATCGCCCTTTGCAGTTGACAGTAAGAACAGAGCAATTACAAGGGGTATCCTAGTCCATTATAACTTCGAGTGGGGGTCAAAATTTATTGATTCCCACTAAATCTTTAGCTAAGTATGTTAATGTTAATATAATAACCATAAAAAAAATATTAAATTAGCTTTCTTTAAAGTCAATATAATGGAATCTTATTTTAAAAAAGTTTATCTGGAAACTTATAAAAACCGTTGTTTAGAATTATTAAATTTGCCCTCTTTTTCCTGGCGTTTTCTCCGGTTAGCATCCATTAATATTCTATCTAATTTAATGGTTCCTATTGCGGGATTACTTAGCGTGACCTTTTTAGGGCATTTAAAAGATATTCATCATCTAGCTGGAGTAACTTTAGCTACTATTATTTTCAATTATCTTTATCGTGCCTTGGGTTTTTTTCGCACCAGCACAACAGGAATAACTGCCCAAGCAACGGGAAGAAAAGACTCCCAAGAGGTCTTATCAGTTTTGCTCAGAAATGGATTATTAGCCCTAAGTTTGGGGTTAATTATTTTACTATTACAGTATCCTTTGAGATGGATCGGGTTTAGTTTAGTTAGTGCTACACCTGTTGTAAAAGCGTCAGCACAAGCTTATTATGACACTCGGATCATCGGTGCGCCGGCTGTTTTACTCAATTTTGTTTTAATCGGTTGGTTTCTAGGTAAAGAACAAAGCGGTAAGGTTTTGTGGCTTTCTATCATCGGTAATGGAGCTAATGTTATCTTAGATTACTTACTAATTATTCGCTGGGGATTAGAAAGTGGGGGAGCTGGTTTGGCTACTTCTTTGAGTCAAATTATTATGTGTTTGGTAGGAGTATTTTTAGTTAGTAGAGACATCAATATACAGGAATTGAAGCAGATTAAACAAAGATTGTTATTTGAACAATGGAAAGATAATTTAGTATTAAACAGAGATTTATTTCTTCGTACTTTAATTTTCTTGTCTGCTTTCTCTTTCTTCACTAGTATTAGTTCTGCTATGGGTACGTTAGTTTTAGCTGAAAACTCGGTCCTGTTACAGATATTTTCGTTGGTGGTTTATTTCATTGATGGCGTAGCTTTTGCAACGGAATCTTTAGCCGGTAATTTTAAGGGACAAGGAATGAAAAAACAACTGATTCCTTTACTAAAATTTTCAGGAATTCTCGGCTTTATATTTGCTTTATTAGCAGTTTCTATTATAATATTATTTCCTCAAACTTTATTCGGTCTATTGACGAACCATCAAGAAATTTTTCCCTACCTAAACGACCATGTTATTTGGTTATTGCCTGTTCTTGGTTTTGGTTCTATCGCTTTTATTTTGGACGGTTACTTCATTGGTTTAGCAGAAGGTGTTCTGCTAAGAAATGCAGCATTTGGAGCAACTTTTATTGGTTTTGCTCCTGTAGCTGTTATTGCCTGGCATTATAAAAATAGTAATTTATTGTGGTTAGCTTTATCTTTATTCATGGTTGCCAGAGTAATTTTATTGGCTTTAAAAGTTCCAAAAACCTTGAGTAATTAACTACCCCACTAACTATCATCAATGGTAAAATAATAGATTTTATGGTATGTTCTTAATCGGTTCCTTATTATCCATAATAAATTAGAATTGATCTAGAAAGCTTTATGAACGACCTAGCGCAGACTATAAAGAAACTCGATGATAAACTTTCAAAACGTGCCATTGATCTCGATCCAGGAGGCTATTTTATTATTTACGTTGACAGAGAAAATAGTTTGATTTGTGCTAAATACTTTACCAATATTATTAATGATAAAGGCTTAGCTGTTGATCCAGAAACAGGAGAAGTTATTGCTTCAAAAGTTCAGAAAAGTCGAACTGAAGAAACTCTTTTTACAGCACGGAGTGCTAAAGAGTTGTGTGTAAAAGTAATTGAAGAAAATCCTAATTGTTCTCTTACAATGTTAGACCACGCTGCCTATTTAGGAAGGGAATTTATGCGCGCAGAAATAGCGTTAATTCAGGGCACAGAATATGTGCAAGATTAAGAACATTTAAGTTTTGTAAATTTTTTTGAACTTCCATCATGCAGATTCTATCTGTGGTGGCAGTGACATTAGCCTGTACAATAGAGGGCAAGTCTTAAAAAAATATAAAAAATTTTCTAACATGGCTTCTAACATATTGGGTCCCCAGAGTCTTCAGTTATTACTATCCATATTGCTTCCGAGAGGTTGTCGTTTGTCGTTGGTGTCTGATAACACATATCGTATTAGCTGTCCTGATTATGATATTGCTCACACAGTATGGGAAAATCGTATCAATTGCATTTATCCCCTTCTAGGTGCAGGGGAAGTGCTTGAGGTGGTTGCTTCTGATTACTATGCAAGAAGTTATCCAAAACCATCTTAGAGTAATAGTTTATTTTAGGAATTAATGTTAACGTTTAAAGAAGTCAAGAATTGAATTTAATTCTTGACTTCTATTTTTTTATGTTCACGTTTTCTTGGATTATTTATTATGAGATTAGATAAAAATTTTATTAGACAATGGGCTAATTTACTAGCTATTTTAGCAGCTTTTTTTACCAACGTATTAGCTAATATTGCTCCCATAAATGACTTAACCATCGGAGAAATTTCTAATCAGCTTTTTAAAGATGTTTTGATTACACCTAAAAGTTATGCTTTTGCTATTTGGGGATTGATATATTTAGGGTTAATTAGTTTGGGGATTTATCAAGCTTTACCGAAGAATAAAGATAATGATTATTTACAAAAGATAGGTTACTATCTAGTGATTAGTAGCACAATGCAAATTGTTTGGGTTTTCTTATTTTTATCCCGTTTATTCGTACTTTCAACTTTCGCTATGATAGGGATTTTAATTCCTTTAGTTTTACTTTATTTGAAATTAAATATTTCTTTAAAGCCTAGATCTAAGCAACATAAATGGTTCATTAACTTCCCCATTAGTGTCTATTTTAGTTGGATTACAGTTGCCACTGTTCTTAATGTTGCATTAGCTTTATCTTGGATAAAGTGGAATGGTTTTGGTTTGTCTAATGTTGTTTGGACAACAATTGTAATTATTTTAGTAGCAATTGTGGGTATTATAATGAGAATAACTCGACAAGATAAAGTTTATTGTGGTGTTTTTATTTGGGCTTTAGTTGCCATTATGATGCGCCATTTAGATACGTTACCCATTGCTATTGTTTCTGGAATTTCTGCGGCTATTTTACTATTAATGATGTTTTTAAATTTTAAGCTAAAATTGACAGCCTAAAAGCTGAAAAACCTCGAAGGTACGCTTTCCAATGCCGATTGAGAATCCGCTTGGATCGCACCTCTGCCTCCTGCCCCCTGCCTTCTGCCTCTTTCAGAAGATAAGATGGGTTTGAAAACAGGATTTGGTATAATTTAATATTTATTCATCTAAATTCAAACAAGAGCTAACAATCCTGATAACTTGACTAAGATTAGAATAACCCAAATCAAGTTGTCAGGATTGCTATATTAAACATGACCATGAAGAAAAAAACAGGTTGATTATTCAGCCGTTGCCAACTCGGTACTGCCTTTGCTGAGGCGACGAGTTAAGGTATTAAAGAGCATAATACCAATAGCCTTAATCAAATTACCTTCTAATTCC
Source organism: Crocosphaera sp. Alani8 (assembly GCF_038442745.1). Classification (NCBI taxonomy): domain Bacteria; kingdom Bacillati; phylum Cyanobacteriota; class Cyanophyceae; order Chroococcales; family Aphanothecaceae; genus Crocosphaera; species Crocosphaera sp. Alani8. The sequence goes on along the minus strand of NZ_JARVCN010000066.1, from coordinate 19,791 downwards.
ATAAACATTTTCATGTTCATGCCAAAAGCAGCATTTGCTTCGTCAACAATTTCTTGGGCTGTTGCTTCATCGATTGCCATTTCATTTAATGCTTGACGATATCCATTTTTAAAAGCTTTTTCATCAGAAATGCCCTCAAATTCGTAAAAAGATGTCCCATTTTCCCCTAAATTCATCGCCCGTTGCGCTATTTTTTTAAGAATTTGTCCTCCTGACAAATCCCCTAAATAACGGGTGTAAGAATGAGCCGCCAATAATTCGGGTTGGGTTTGAGCAACCTGGTGAATGCGAGCTATGTAAGCTTGGGCTGCTTCGGAAGGGGCTACTTCATTGCGCCAATCTGCTCCGTAATAAAAGCTTAAATCTTTTTCTAAAGACTGCTTACGATTCAACTGGGGAAAATAAATTTTAGAAACCAATTCGTGATCGCGTAGTTTCTCCATTTCTTCTTCCATGGCACTATAGACAAAATAGAGATTAGCCACCAATGTTCGATATGAATTCTTTTCAACAACTCCTTTTAAAAAACATCTTACAAAACCGACATTTTCTGCCATTGTGTGGGACTTTTTTGTGCCTTCCCGTAACATGGTTGCTAAATTAACGCTCATCCTATTTCTTCCTGTTATTTTAAGTAAACACTAGATTCGGTGGCTTAATGAAAAAAGCTTAAGAAACCGCCTAGTTGTGTAGCATATACTAATTTCAGGAGAATTTTTATTAAGAATTTTTACAAAAATAGATAATCTGCTGTTAAAAAATGTAAAGACTAAAGTGAACAATACCCATTAAAAAAGGGGCTAATTGCCCCTCAAATTCAAGGAAATAATCTGACAAAATTTAATTTTTTTTTGCTGTTACACTTCAGGGGTAACACGAGCATAGAAAATTCCCCTAATTTTAACATCAACGGGTTCTTTTGCTCCCAAATCAGTATCAGAAGGCTGTTCGCTTTCAAATACGCCAGCAATTTCTCCTGTTTCCTTATCTACCTTGGTAACCTGAAGAGACATAGAACCTTGACCGATGGGAGTTTGTTTCACATTAGCGTAGTCTTCCTTATCCGCTGTTGCAGGTAAAGCAACTGCGTTATCGTAACCAGTAGCTAAACCGCGACCCTTGGGATCGAGGAAAGTTGCACCTCGGTAGGAAGGTACTCTAAACTCTCCTTCAAAGTCAATAGAACTATTGATAGAACTAAACCCAGGTTCGGTTTTACCCACTAAATTCTTGATGGTGAAGAAGAAAGGAACTTGCTCCCCTCCAGGAAGTTGAACTGTGACCGGTTGGAAGTCAATACCACCTTCTTCAACAAAAGTAACAACACCTTCGTCGTCAACGGTAATTGTCCCGTTAATTTGCTCTAAGCTAGTAGTATAACGGGTTAATAACTTCCCAGGAACATACTCTGCTTCTTGGCGTTTGTTAACCGGTTCTTCCTTAACAAAATACTCTTGGGGTTCCAAACATAAATCATCAACGAAATAGGTTTGACCCGGTTCAACAGCTAGAGAACCCCTAGTAAACTCAGAAATCTGGGGACATTTGTTAGCCAGTCCGGTGTTTAAAATTTCGTCATAGGTTAAGTCTTGGGGGTTAACTGCTTCAGCGGAACCATCGCTACAAGCGGTTATTAACCCTAAACATAAAGCAAAAAAAGCAATCAATAATGCACGAAACCTCATAGTCGTCCTCGTTTTGTCAATCTAAAATTAAAATGTTTTGTCCCTACGGCCATCCCTCATCAAGCAGATAATCTAAATAATCTTCTAGATAAGTTTGGCAATTGCATCGGTATCTACTCTATCAAAATTCGTCCCCAACATCCCTTCTAAGTTCGCAATTCTTTTGATCCGAAAATCTTTTATGATTGGTATGGCCAGGGAAAAGAGCAAAAAGCAAGTATGGAACACACCAACACACCCACAACAACAGATCAGTCCCGAAACCAGTCTAAAGCTTCTTTTCCAGCGTCTCTAGAAGAGATTGTCATCAGTGTTCACGCCGCTTCTGAGCAGTGTCAAGGGGACTCACAACGACTACTGGAATTATTACGAACCCTCGAAAAGTTACACCGAGATATTCGCTTTAATCTATTAGAACCCTCTTTACCCAATAGTCGCAATGATTTGTATGAGTTATTACGGGATATTGAAGAGACTGGAGGATGGCCTTATATCCAACGGATGAAACTTCAGGATTTTTTGCGCCATTTATTGTCGGAGATAGAAAATTCTCTCGATAGTGATAATACTCATTAATTAATTTAGTTGAAATCCTCGTTGACTCTCTAACAAACATCCAGACAATGTTAGATAATAGTATTAGTTCTGTGGAATAAACCATCAATAATGACAGACAAAACTTGGCATTCTGCTACCGATATTCAAAGTATTTTTGATCGCATTGCTCCTGTTTACGACCGACTTAATAGCTGGTTAAGCTTTGGTCAGCATCGCATCTGGAAACAAATGGCTGTCAACTGGAGCGAACCGAAAATAGGTCATACTGGGTTAGATATATGTTGCGGTAGTGGTGATTTAAGTCAATTATTGGCTCTTAAAGTTGGGCAAACAGGAAGAGTTATTGGATTGGATTTTTCCCCAGAATTATTGGCGATCGCAGCTCATCGCTGTAATTATAAATACCCTTTGTTACCTCTAGAATGGGTACAAGGGGATGCCTTAAATCTCCCTTTTGAGGATAACACTTTTGATTGTGTCACTATGGGTTATGGGCTACGGAATGTAACCGATATTACCCGTTGTTTGCAGGAAATATACCGCGTTTTAAAACCACTGGCTAAAGTAGCTATTCTAGACTTTAATCGTCCTTCTGAACCTTGGCAATGGGCTTTTCAAAGATGGTATCTTGATAATTTAGTGGTTCCTCTCGCACAATATTACGGTTTAAAGGATGAATATGCTTATATTATGCCCAGTCTGGAGAGGTTTCCCATCGGCACAGAACAAGTGAAATTAGCCCAAGAAGTGGGGTTTAATCTTGTTACCCATTATCCCATTGCTGGAGGAATGATGGGGGTTTTAGTGGGAAGCAAAACAGTGAACAATGAACAGTGAACGATAACTGGTAACTGTTAAAAATGAGTATCACTTGTTAATTATTTATTATGAATTTGTTAGACTTTTCTGCTCTTGATTTATCTCTAATTTCTACTATTATTATTCCCCCTGTGGCGGGATCTATCATTGGTTATTTTACTAATGATATTGCTATCAATATGTTATTTCGCCCTTACAAAGCGATCTATATTGGCAAGCGTCGTTTACCTTTCACTCCAGGTTTGATTCCCCGTAACCAGGAAAGATTAGCTCAAAAGGTTTCTGATACAATTATGGGTTCATTATTAACCCCAGAAGAATTACAAAAATTAGCAAAACGTTTATTAAAAACGGAACGGGTAAAAGCAGCAATTCTCTGGTTATTAAACCTTGCAATTAAACAAGTTAAATTAGATAAACAACAAAAAACCGCAAAAATTTTATCGGCAATTTTAGAGGATTTATTTAGTGAGTCTTTACCACGACTTTTAAAAATATTAGCTCGTCGGCACGATTTTTTAGAAAGTCAAATTAATCAAATTTTTGATCAAATTCTTTTAGATTTTAAACTAACTAATACCCAAGCTAGACAGTTCGCCGATTGGTTATTAGGGAGTGTTTTGCCTCCAGATATATTAAGACAAGCATTGGTAGATTTTTTAACAGAAAGGAATATTCAAATTATCGATGAAGGGGTTAGAGAAAAAACCAGTGGAACCTATTGGGTAGTGGCTAATTTATTTGGAGTTCGTAACGCTTTATTGCGCTTAAGGGGTTTTTGTTTAGAAGAAAAAGATGTGGCTAATACCCGACTAAAAGAAATTTTATTATCTTTGGAGGTTCGTGGCCGTTTAAGGGAATGGTTGCAAAGTCTTTCTTTACAAAATTTACCTGTTTCTACTGTCCGACAATTGCGTAAAACTACTCGTGAAACGGTACAAATTTATATCCAGCAAAGCGGATCTAAATTTATTGAAGATTTTGGTAAAACTGTTGATTGGGAAAAAATATCGGTTTTACTTATTAATCGTTTACAAGATTCTACGGCTTTAACTACATCTTTAGAAACCGTGAGCGAGGAATTGGCTTTAGTGTTGGAAAGATATTTAGAGGAAGATTTAGAAAAAATTGTTTCTCAAGCTATCCCTATTTTATCCATCGATCAAGTGATTATTGAGCGAGTCAATGCTACTTCCCCCCAAAACCTAGAAATGGCAGTTCAAGGTATTGTTAAAAACGAATTGCAAGCTATTGTTAATTTGGGGGGAATCTTGGGTTTTATAGTGGGATCTTTTCAAACCCTATTGTTGTTGATGAGGTAACTAGGAAAAATTTAAGCATGGACAACTTTGTTTTCCGGATTGATTAACTTCAAAAGTTTGTGCTTGATCTGTTTATCTACTAAATCCCACTTTAGTTTTGTGTAGTCGCTGTCATCGTTGCTACCGGCAAAAAATCCCATAGAAATTTCAAAACCACCAGCCATTTCTCGCCCACCTCCATAGTAACGACCTTGAGAATTTTTTCCCAACGCTTCTTTGATAAATTCATCGGGATCGAGGGTTAGTTTATGGGTACGCAAAGAACCGATCACCACTTCGACTTCGTGAGTTTCATCGTGAATAATGCCATAGACAACTGCGGTATGTATGTTTTCTTCTGTCACCAAGAAGTCCGCTGCTTGGGGGATAGCGTCTCGATCTTCGTAACGTAAGTAACCAACACCAGCAATAGAGCAGTTGTTCTTGATAAGGCGATTTTTAAGCGATCGCTCGATAACATCCATAACATGATGGGATCTGGCCGACTGTAGCACTGCGTTGAGTAACTGGGGATCGTACACACGGGATAGGTACGCAGCTGCCAACAAATCTTGTTCTTGAGCTTGCCTTAACCCATTGGTATCAGAACGAAGGCCGTGCATTAAAGCTGTGGCACACCTAACATGGGTAATGTTGTTACTATTGAAGTCTAGTAACCCTGCCTGTATGTATTGGGTGAGAATGGTTGCTGTTGCTCGAATTTTGGGTCTGAGGTCCACAAATTCCCCTTGAATACCTCCTCCTTGCTTGGTGTGGTGATCAACTACAATCACAATGGGGATTTTGGCCTGCTTAACGTAAGGCATTAATTGGCTGGTGTTACCCTGAGAATCCACTAACACACATCCTTGATAGATAGAGAGATCCCTGTCTTTAAGGCTACTGATACTCCATCTGGTTGCCGGTAGCCCGGTTAATTTGACCAGAGCAATGTTTTCCTGGTGGGACAAAGTACCTGCGTAGACTATGTCGCATTCTATCTCGTAGGGTTGGGCGATCAGTTGATAGGCCCAGGCACTAGAAAGAGCGTCTGGGTCGGGAAAATCTTGAATAACTACAATATGACGTTCGCCGCGGTGATTCTCTAAGGTTTGCTTGAGTTTCTGAGTTAATTTACCCTCGGGGAGATTTTGACTACCTGTGTTTCTTTCTAACGCCGTATCAGTCCCTACGTTACCTTCTATTTGACCTGGAGTGGATGGCAACTGATCTTGTCCGTTATTGTTATCGGTGTGGAAAAGTAAGGATGATTTCATCTGTTAAGGTTCATTTAGAGGATGATCTCAAAGAGTTGATTTAGATAACTTTGTCTTAAAGCTTACTACTTTTTTGATTGTTTTTAGAAATTTGTTATCTTGATGAAGTGTAAAGGGGATTTGCAAAAACTGACCTTACAGTTTACGGGTCTGTTTTCTTATTTATCTGCTGTTATTTTATCTTATTTTTGACCCTGATTCAAGGTACTGGATAAAATATTCATTAAGTCGAAAATCAGCAGAAAATCTTAAAACTGCGCTTATGTTCGAGGTATGCTTGAGATTATAAAATTGAGCTAGTTTCAAGAAACCTCTAACCACGTCGTTTTAGATAATTTTCTAACTATTGTTGTGATCCCATAACTTGATAAGTGTATTTTAATTTTTTTTGCCTATGGGTTGGTTAATTAACAAAGTTTTTTCATTTCTTTCTGTGTACTATGCTCATATGTTAGAGTACCGAGCAGAAATCTTTTTTTGGGTACTTTCTGGTTCTTTACCGATTATTTTGATGGGGGTATGGACTCAGGCTGCTCAAGGGGGAGATTTTGGTTTGAGTTCCGTAGAGTTTGCTCGTTATTTTTTTTGTGTTTTTCAAGTTCGTCAATTTACCAATGTATGGGTAATTTGGGATTTTGAACGGGAAGTTATCGAAGGACAATTATCGTTTAAACTGTTATACCCAGTCGATCCGGTTTGGTATCATGTCGCTAGGCACATTGCTGAAAAAATGACTCGTTTTCCTATTGCTATTTTGATCACTTTATTGTTCTTTTGGTTATATCCTCAAGCGATTTGGACACCGACTTTAAACAATACGGTATTAGGATTAATAGCTATCGTTTTATCTTTTACCTTAAGGTTTATTATTCAATATACCCTAGCCATGTTTTGCTTTTGGACAGAAAGAGCAAGTTCTATCCAACAATTTTGGTTTTTATTCGATATATTTTTATCAGGAATTACTGCTCCTTTAGATGTTTTTCCTACGGCGGTTAGAGAGATTGTTTTATTAACTCCTTTCCCCTATACTGTTTATTTTCCTGCATCTTTGTTTATTGATCGTTTTGATAATGTTATTTTGGGTTTTATGATTATGTTAACCTGGATTATTATCTTTTTTATACTCAACCGTTGGTTATGGAGAAAAGGATTAAAACAATATTCGGGTATGGGTGCCTAAATTAAGTTACAAGTGTGGAAAAATGAAGAAATTTATTGCTATTTTACTAACAACAATTTTAGGAATATCATTAATTTTTACTATTCCTGGTTTAAGTAGAAATACTACGGAAATACTTTGGGATACCTGGGGAATTCCTCATATTTACGCTCAGGATAATACAAAGTTATTCAAAGCATTTGGCTGGTCGCAAACGAAAAGTCACGGTAACTTATTACTAAAATTATACGCAGAAGCGAGAGGAAAAGCTGCAGAATATTGGGGAATTAATTATTTAGAATCCGATCAATATATTAGAACAATGGGGATTCCTAAACGAGCTAAAAAATGGTATGCAGAACAAACTCCCGAAATGCAAGAGTATTTAGATAGTTTTGCTCAGGGTATTAATGATTATGTTCAACAACATCCCGATGAAATAGCAGAAGATTTAAAGATAGTTTTACCCATTACAGGAACAGATATTTTAGCCCATTTTCAACGAGTTATTTATTTTCATTTTTTAACCAATCCCAACAATATTAGAGCTTTAAAAAATTTACCCACAGAAGCTGGATCAAACGCATGGGCTATCGCAGGTAAAAAAACAGTCAATAATCACTCAATTTTATTAGCTAACCCCCATTTACCTTGGAAAGATTTTTATCTTTGGTACGAAGCACAATTAACTGCACCTGGAATAAATGTATATGGAGCAACCCTAGTCGGTATGCCTGTTTTAGCTGTTGCTTTTAATGATGACTTGGGGTGGACTGTTACTGTTAACCCCATAGATGGAGCAGACATTTATCAACTAAAATTAGAAGGAGAAAATTATTTATTCGATGAAGAATCAAAGCCTTTAAAGCAAGAAATGGAAAATATAAAAGTCCGTCAAAAAAATGGCAATTTTACCGAACTGCAAATAGGAGTAAAACAATCAACCCAAGGGGTAATTATAGAACAAAAAAGAGATATTGGTTATGCCTTAAAAGTAGCAGGATTAGAGCGTTCTCAGGGCTTACAACAACTTTGGCAAATGGGAAAAGCAAAAAACTTAGGAGAATTTGAAACGATTTTAAAACAATTACAACTCCCCTTATTCAACGTAATCTATAGTGATAAACAAGATAATATTATGTATGTTTTCAACGGCTTAATTCCCGTTCGTTCTCAAGGTAACTGGGAAAATTGGGGCGGTATTATTGCAGGAGATACATCAGAAACCCTCTGGAAAGATTATCACCAATACGAAGAATTACCCCGTATTATTAATCCAGAAAGCGGTTGGTTACAAAATACCAACGATCCCCCTTGGACTAGCACCAACCCCCCCAGTTTAAAAGCAGAAGATTTTCCCCCTTATTTTGCTCCCCAATATCTAGGACAAGTAACAGATATTCTGCGATCGCAACGTTCCATTCAGTTACTGACAGACTCAGATAAACTGACATTAGAAGACGTAATCAACAAAAAATTCTCATCTAAACTATTGATCACCGATCGCCTCTTAGATATCCTTATTTCTACCACCAAAGCATTAGCTAACCCCATCGGAATAGAAGCAGCCGAAGTCCTCGAAAAATGGGATCGTCAAACCAACCCCGATAGTCGAGGTGCAGTATTATTCGTTTTATGGAGTACTACCCTAGAATCAAAAGGACTGTTTTCTAAACCCTGGAACCCCCAAACCCCCCTAGAAACCCCCACCGGGTTAGCAGACATTAACACCGCAGTAGCTGTCTTAGAAGGGATCGCAGCACAGGTTAAGCTTTTGTACGGTTCTTTGGATGTTGCTTGGGGAGACGTGGTGAGAATGCGCGTCGGAGAGCAAGATATACCAGCTAGAGGTGGTCCAGGAAAATTAGGGAGTTTTCAGGTATTGGGGATACAAGCAACCCCAGACAAGAAATTTCAAGTCATCTCTGGAGATAGCTTTATGATGGCCGTGGAATTTTCTGACCCCATAAAAGCACAAGGATTGACTGTATATGGTAACGCAACTCAATCAAACTCATCCCACAGAGGGGATCAGTTATCCCTGTATGGAGAAGGAAAAATGCGTCCTATTTGGCGCGATCGTTCTCTGGTTGAGGAACACCTCGAATTAAAAGAAACGTTTTAGCTGATAATTCATAACTGTTTACTGAAAGCGTTCAGGATTGGTTTAATCTCACTCACAGCATAAGATAGAGATTGATATGTTTCAACTGATGGCTGATAGCTGAACGCTTACAAACTAGCCAGTTTTATCGAAGGTGCAAGATGTGAGTAACTTTTACTCACTGAGTTAAACAGTTGCTATTCTATAATTGCGGTACAGGGATAAGTTCTCTGCTTGACTGCTTGAATTCTTTATCTACCATACTTTTTAGGCTATGAATAACGATTCTTTACAACATTTTGCGACTACCGTACAGAAATCCGTTTCCAAAGCAACTATCATCGAACCGAGATCAGAAGTTGTCAACGCTTCTGTGGAATATTGTGTAAGCAGTGGATATGTTTTGATTTCAGACCCCTCATCCAAGCGGTCATTTGTTACTCATATCAGCAACGTAGTTCTGGAGCTTGCCGAGAATTCATGATTTCATATCCTCTCTACACAAAACTGTCCCGACAAATATATGCTTAATGAGTGCTTTTAACAAGTCTATAGCTATTAGTCTAAACTCCAGAGTCTATTTGAAAAAAAAATCAGAGATGCTTCTCTGATTTAAGCGACAATATAGCTGAAATCCCTAAAGAGATAGCGATTTAGCGATTCTTAGGTAAGAAGGCCATGGGATCTTGTGGTCCTTTGCCTTTAGGACGAATTTCGTAGTGAAGGTGGGGACCAGTGCTTCTACCTGTGTTACCCATTTCGGCAATTTTTTGACCTTGTTCTACTTTCTGACCACGACGTACTAAATGACGGCTATTGTGACCGTATAAGGTTACACTGCCATCAGGGTGACGAACTTTAAGATATTTACCATAACCTCCAGAATCCCAACCTACTGTGATAACTTCTCCTGGAGCCGAAGACACAATGGGAGTTCCCACAGGTGCTGCAATATCAATACCCCTGTGCATTCTGCCCCAACGTGGACCATACCCAGAGGTGATAACCCCTTTTGTGGGCCAAATATGTCCAGTAAATCTCATGGGAGCATCGGGAAGATAATCATCGGGGTTGGAGATTCCTGGAAGTTTTGGACCCACAGTCGTTCCAATAGGAATTTCAAAGGGGTTCTTGTACATAGAAGGGTTACTGGGAGTCACACCGACTGTTTCTAAATTAGTTGTCAGTGTCTCTTTTTCTTCTGTCCGCTTGAGGGGTTGACTGACATCAGCAACAATTTTTTCCTTTCTGACATTGTTTACTTGTTCTGTTTTCAATTCTGCTAAGCTATGTTGCAGACGGGTACGGGTTTGTTTGAGGTGATCAAAGGAGGTGTTGACAGTTTTGGTGCCAACACTTTTCTGTTCGTTGACAGTCTCTAGAGAGCTTTTTGGGATGATTTTTTGAGATGAATCCTTATCAGAAGGAATTTTGATGGTTTTTCCTGACTCTAGCTTAGCTGTAATCCCTAGATTATTAATCGTCGCGATGGCTTCTGGTTTAACTTGATATTTGTAAGCAAGTCTGGCAATAGTATCTCCTTCTTGTACTTTATACTTCAGGGCTAAAGGAGAGAGTTTACTCTCCTCCCTGTGCAACTCCGAAAAATTAGGAAGATTGGTAATAGCTACATTGGCATTGGCCGTCACAGAATTAGTTGCGATCGCCGGTTTATTTTGGCTCAACAAAATACCGCTTGCACCCATAGAAACAGCTAGGCAGATCATGGCTACTGGACGACGAATCCAACTTTTTTCACTTGAGGCTAATTTATTTTCAGAGTCTTCTAAAGAATATATTGCTTCTAGTTTGATATTATCTGCAAAACTAGAAGACATTAATATTAGTTGATTAAATTTATCTTTCAAGGATAATCTCCTACTTTGTGAATGAGGGATTTAGAGTATTGTAATCTACTCAGCAATTTTTTAATACTTGCTGCAAGACTAGCCCTGAATGACGCTACCAATTCTGAAAAGGTTTCATTAGTGATCTTTTACTTGGCTTGCAGTGCTGATTGGAACGCTTTTTCAGCTTATAACTACTCTTTTACTTTTGCTCGTTTTTTATGTCGGAATGATAGGAATTTCTTATTAAAAAAATTATTAATATCAAACCAGGTAGTGAAAAATTCTTTAGTAGTTTATTCGTATTAGCAAAGAGGTTGGAATACTTAACTTGAAATAGTTCAATAAAAAACCTAATAACAGTAAATTAAAGGATAGTGCTAAAATTAGGATTTAATCAATATTTCTTTCATCAAAACCAATAATGAGCAGTAAATTTTCCTCCATAAAGTCTAAGAAGTTTGGGGATAACCATAACCCCTCTCCCCTAGTCCCTAAATTATTAAACGTTTGCTGTACACATGGAAATGAAAGAGTTGGATGCTTTATACATGACAACTATTCAACAGGTAAAAATGACAATTTTGAATGGGAATCTATTATCGCTAATCCTGAAGCGATGTATCTCAATAAAAGATATATTCAGCAAGATTTGAATCGAGTGTTCCTTGGCAAAGCTGATGGTAATTATGAGGAGAGGCTGGCTTATCAAATAAGTCAAATACTACCCAATTATGATCTAGTTCTTGACTGGCATCAATCCATAACTGATATAAGTGATACTATTTTTGTGAAAAAACTAACACCTAACTTAAAACAGGTTTGTCAATATTTTGATATTGCCCATATCGTGGAACTAGATAACGGACAAGGAGGCTATCAGGGTACTTTGATTTCTCAAGTAGAAAATGGAATTGCTTTAGAATATGGCAATTTACATGATCATCAAGATGCTTGTCGCAGAGTTCAAAGAAGTCTTTCTGGTGTATTAAATAAAAGAAGATTCCGAAAAGTTCAAAATGTTTATCGTATGTTGGATCAATCTATAAGCCTTGAATTCAGCAAGATACTAAAATTAAAAGACTTTCAAGGATTAAGTAGAGATGCAATGGAAATCTTAGGCATTTATGATTTAAACATTTATCCTGTATTTGTTGGTGGGTATAAAGAGGAAGGAATTTATTGTAAGTTGGTACAAAAAATTGGTAGAGTTTAAATTAGAAAAGTGTCAGCAGTATGAGCCTCAATAAGAGAATCGTTCTGGAAATATTATATTTCACTTTTCTTAAATTAACAGTGACCAAAATAGCTAAACAGTTATTTAAAAGACATTGAGTAAACTAAATTGATGGGGAACATCTGGCTTTACTAAGCATTCGTTAAGCTGTTGTTTAATTAATGACTCATCTAAATCACGCCCTATCAATACAAGTTCGTTTTTTGGATGGGTTGTCCAATCATTACCTTGGAGATCGTAGCGAGGTCCGCTCAGTTGAAAAATATGTCGAGCAGGACTTTCTTGAAACCATAGTATACCCTTAGCACGAAATACATGGCTGGGTAATTGTTGGGATAAAAAATGTTCAAATTTTTCAAGTTCAAAAGGGCAATCGCTTTTAAAGGAGACAAAATTAAAACCATCACTCTCTAAATGATTGTTAAAAGCAGATTTGTTGCGCCTAAACTCGGGAATATCAGCTTGATAGGTATCTGTTTGAGTTAAACCAATATCTAAAATTAAAGGTAAAGGAACTCTACTGTATTCACTTTCTAAAATTCTAAATCCTGGTTTAATGTCTTTAATAAATGCTTTTAATTCCTTAATTTTATCTTCAGTTGCTAAGTCAATTTTATTTAAAATAATCATATCAGCATATCTAATTTGTTTTAAAGCAGCATCACTATCAAAATGTTTAGCATCAAAAGCAGCTGCATCAACCACTGTGACGATAGCATCAAGACGAGTTAAAAAATTCAATTCTGTACTAAGAAAAGTCATAATAATGGGCAATGGATCTGCCAACCCTGTTGTTTCAATGACCAAATAATCTATTTTTTCTTCTCTTTCTAAGACTTGATAGACAGTATCAACAAAACTATCATTAATGGTGCAACAAATACACCCGTTATCCAATTCTATCATATCTGATTCTACTGAAATTAGAAGTTGTTCATCAATATTAATATCACCAAACTCATTGACTAAAACTGCTATTTTTAGGTTATCTTTATTCTGTAAAATTTGATTGAGTAAAGTGGTTTTACCACTACCTAAGAAACCACTAATTATGGTGACTGGCATTCCACTTTTTGGTAAAGATGGCAGTGCGTCGGACAGGTTAAAGTTGAGAGGAGTCATAGTCTTGAGTTAATCTGTTTCAACATATTTCGATAATGATTATAAATTTACACCATTATGAGAATGATTATCATTCTCATATCCTTAAGATATGGGAGATGAATTTATGATCATTGCCATGATGGAAATGTGCCAAGAGGCAAACTTTGATCGGTTAGCAGATATATAGCAGTTTTCATTTGCATAGATTAAACAGTTTCTCGCTTTGAGGCAGGAGGCAGGAGGCAGGAGGCAGGAGGCAGAAGTTAGATTCTTAGATTCGCCACTCAATTGAAAATCGCTATAGTGGATGGGGAACCCCACTTGTTTATAGCTCATAGAAGTTCTTCCCCCCAACGATTAAAGCTTTAGATTCTTTTAAGCATAATAGTTTAAACAACCATAATTTTTCGACATAGAATGAGAATGATTATCATTATTGTTTTTTGTTTGGCAGAAAACAATATTTTCGATTTATAAGTCTTTATCGGTGGTCATTGAGATACCGATAAACTCCAACAAAAGCTAAATAACTCCTTAGCTACTTCTATTCCCGTTTCATTTAACTCAAACTTATGACCTTAGCTCACTCCGAACCGAATCAAGTTAACAAAATCGATTATAAATTACCATCATTAACGACGAAACAACACCCTCCCGTGTCTGAGGAGGAGATGCGCCAAGCGGTAAGAACTTTACTATTGGGATTAGGAGAAGATCCAGATCGCGAAGGTTTGAAAGATACACCGAAACGAGTAGTTAAAGCCCTTAAATTTCTGACTTCTGGCTATAATCAATCCTTAGAAGAATTGCTTAACGGAGCAGTGTTTCATGAAAATACTAATGAAATGGTCTTAGTTCGTGATATTGACCTATTTAGTTCCTGTGAACATCATATATTACCTATTCTAGGCCGGGTTCATGTGGCTTATATTCCCGATGGGAAAGTAATTGGACTTTCAAAAATTGCTCGTATTTGTGAAATGTACGGACGACGTTTGCAGTCACAGGAACGACTTACCGCACAGATTGCAGATGCACTACAAGAATTACTACAACCGAAAGGAGTCGCTGTGCTTGTAGAGGCAACTCATCTGTGTGTGGTAATGCGAGGAGTGCAAAAACCTGGTTCCTGGACTTCCACCAGTGCCCTTAGAGGGGAATTTGCCAATGATGCTAAAACCCGTCAGGAGTTTATGAGTTTGGTTCAACACAATCCCAGGTTGCGTTAATCAATTTGGGTGTGATCGTGAAAGAGTTTTCCACTCATTTTCGCTCATCAGCCAAAAAGTTTCTCAAAAATATCAACCGTGTGCGGTTGCAAAAGATTGCTCATTTTCTTCCGAAATGGTGCTTGCTGTAGTGGTTGCAGGAACTTTAAAGGAGACAGGTTCGGGAATATTACAGGTGGGATGAAAATTAAATTCCGGTTCAGTATTGATAATCGAACTTTGAGGGGCAATGAAATCATGGGACTCTCTATCGTATTCCATAACTTCTCCAGTTTCAATACGATAAATCCAACCGTGTAAGGTTAAATTTCTTTGATGCAAACGAGAACGAATAATAGGATAAGTTTGTAGATTTTCTAGTTGGGTTAACACATTCTCTGCAATCGTAATTTCTAAGAGTTCCTCCTCTTCCAAATCCCCATAATTATCCTGGACTAGTCTGCGGGTAGCTTCTGCGTGTTTTAACCAATCATAAACCAATGGCATTTTTTCTTGTAAACTATTCAATTTTAATAGTGCTTTCATTGCACCACAATGGGAATGACCACAAACAATTACTTGCTCAATATCTAATGCAGAAATAGCATATTCTATCGCTGCTCCTTCACCACCATTTGCAGCCCCAAATGGTGGAACGATATTCCCTACATTGCGAATAATAAACAGTTCCCCCACTTCTGCTTGTGTGATTAAATTAGGATCAACGCGCGAGTCAGAACAAGTAATAAAAAGAATTCGAGGGTGTTGCCCGTGGGATAATTGTTCAAACAGTTCACGGTGAGAACTAAAATAACCCGTTTGGAATTTTTGCAGTCCTTCAATTAATTTTTTCATGGGGAAGATTCCCTATCCTGACTTAAGTTTAGAATCTCATCTCTCGTTAATTATCTATTGATTTTGTGATTTTGTATACCGTTTTCTGTTTGCTTTCTGTAACTAAATGCTAATGTTTTATTACACAACTTTACTATCTGTAAATTTTCTATTGCTGGACAGAGAACTTATCTCCTACTAGGGCAGTTTGCGACTTTATAAACTACAACAAGTTAATTTTTCTTACTGATGAGAAAATATTGATAATATTGGCTATTGAGCTAAGGGAAATACCATGAATGACAGGCTAAATAATCTTTTTATGCCTTCTCATTGATTATACTAAACTTTACAGTACGAGTTTTTAGCATAAACTCCAGGATGGAGAGATTTTTGTTAATATATAGTTAACCAGTCAAATTATTGTTATTTATCGTCTCTAAATTCCCATGACGAGTTCAATTACAGTTGAAAAAGAAAAATTAGAAAATCCTCCTCTAGATATTCATTTCCTTGGCGATCGCGCGCTCCGTCAACCAGCCAAACGCATCGCCAAAGTAGACGACTCCATCCGTCTTTTAGCCAAAGAAATGCTCCAAACCATGTACAGTTCCTACGGTATTGGTTTAGCTGCGCCACAAGTGGCCATTAACAAACAACTAATTGTCATTGACTGCGAACCCGATAACCCGGCTAACTCTCCTCTAATTTTGATTAATCCCAAAATAACCGCCTCTTCCAAAGAATTGTGCATCTTAGAAGAAGGATGTCTTAGCATTCCTGGGGTTTACTTAGACGTAACACGACCTAAAGTGGTTGAAGTTTCTTTCAAAGACGAACAAGGGAAACCTCGGAAAATTAAAGCAACCGACTTATTAGCAAGAGTTATTCAACACGAAATGGATCATCTTAACGGGGTGATGTTTGTTGATCGCGTAGACAACGACCTAGCTTTAACACAAAAATTACAAGAAAAAGGATTTTCTAGAGGGGCCGTTAAACCTGTAAAATCATAGAAATCAATCTATTAATCTTTGCCAAAACTCAGGAGTAAAAATTGTGACCCCAAAAAGCGGTGTATTTTTGATGGGATGTTGTATTACAGCCATAGCAGCAGTAGGTTCTGTGTTTGAATTATCATCAGGAACCCCCGATCTAGGAACACTAAAAACAAGCGTTATTCTCGCTTTGAGTATCCCTTTAACCGTCCTGTTTTTTGTGGTAGCCGTAAAAGACACTCGCGCTAATATGAAGTAAACTAGAACATTATTGCTAAAGTATTGGTGATTGAGGAGAGAGGTCTTTAGTATGCGTCTATGGATCGGTACGGTTTTTGTCCTATTCGTATTAGTGCAGTTTTATCAGTGGCTGAAAGGGTTTATTTTACCCCTACCTATCTACGTTTTAGCAGGGTCTTTTTTAGCCATTGCTTCTAACTACGATAAGGGAATGGCAATGATTATTCCTTCTTCCCACAAACAACCTCTAACCGACTCGGACAATCAAACCGAAGAAAATTAATAAAAATTATTCTTAAAGTTACCGCTATGAGTATTACCCCTGCTGAAGTGCAACCCCTTTTAACCTCCGAAAACCTCGGCGATCGCCTCAAAGGTGTTAATCTATTGCGTCAACTCGATCCAGCGATCGCCTTCAAACTGATTCAACCGTTGGTGACTGATACTAACGAACGGGTTAGATATGCAGCCGTCAGTCAACTCGATCCCCTCGGAAGACAAGATCCAGAGTTGGCTTTAAGTTTGTTGCGGGATCGGATGCAAAATGACACAGAAATCGACGTTAAAGCGGCTGCTGCGGATGTGGTTGGGGGACTACAATTAACCCAAGCTTACGATGATCTCAAAGAACTTTATCATCAAACCTCAGACTGGTTATTACAGTTAAGCATCATTGCTACTTTAGGAGAATTGGGGGAACCCAAAGCTATTGAACTATTAGAAGATGCTTTAAAGTCTGATAATGGATTAGTGAGAATCTCTGCTATTAGTTCCTTAGGGGAATTAGGTAGTGTTGAAGCGGTTCCCTTACTGGTTAAACTAACCACAGATGAAGACTGGCAAGTTCGTCATCGATTGGTTCAAGCGTTGGGTAAACTAGGAGGAGAACAAGCTCAAGAAGCTTTGAAAACTTTAGCAGAAGATCCCACCGAACAAGTAGCTAAAGAAGCAAAAGAAAATATTGCTTAAAGCGTTTGGAAATGAAAACTGCTATGTGACTAGGTTATTCCAAGCTCCAACATTTTGATCACCAATTGTGAAATAAAGGGTAATATTTCTTTATTTCGACTATTGTTTTTACCTTCTGTAAATACAACCAGTAAAAAAGGAGGTAAGTTCGGTATTTCAACATAAGCTGCATCGTGACGCACTCGAGATGTCCAACCGGCTTTTGACCATAATTTTGCGTTGTTTGGTAAACTTTCCCCCAAAAATCCGACAATTTGATTTTCTTCTTGATTATCTTCAATCTTTTGGTTTAGACTTCTGTTTAATAAAGCCATCATTTGGTGCGATCGCTCAACAGAAACCGCCATTTCTGTAACAATTGTATGAAATAATCTCGCTACAGCATTGGTAGTTAAGTAGTTACGATGTTGGAAATTTTCCCCAACAAGTTGCTTTTCTCTCCCATAATAACCATCGCACCAAGTTTTTTGATTAACATTAATTTGGCGGAATTCTTGCCACTCAAACCCCTGAAAATAGTGGTTAATAACATTACGTTTATTTTTCCAGTTTTCCCACGCCTCAGCATCCAATTTTGGTCCACTGGTGGTATCTGTTAAGGTATCCATTACCAGACTAGTCGCATCGTTACTGGAGTCTCTAATCATATCAGCGATCGCACGATTGAGTTCTGTTGAAGGCTTAATTTTCTCCGTTTCTAACCATCGATGTACTGCCACTAAATAAAACAATTTAACCACACTCGCAGGATAAATTAACTCATCACCTCGATAAGAAAAACCCTTGATGGGATGTTGCCAAAACTCGGAAGGGAAGATTATTTCTTCTTTTTCGACAACAACAGACATATCATAGAGTAATAAGGTTAAAGCACATTGATGGGGAGATAAGTCGGGAAATTTTGCCCATGTTTCTCTTAATATTTGGCTAAGAAGGCTGTTTAATGTTTCATCTGGGGTAAAAAAAGTCATTTTTCTGATTGAGGTAAGTTATATTACGAGAAAGAACTCTGACTAATTATTAACGTTTTCTTACTTTTTAGTGTTAGTAATAATTATGCAAGATTGATCGGTATTATTATTAATTTAGCTTGTGATTTATCATTGCGGGTAATATACCTCATAATTATGGGAAATACTATAGCTTTTCTCGGACTCATGAGGTACGCCTAACTCCTGCCTCCTACCCCCTGCCTTCTGCCTCAAAGAGATAAACTCTGTACCTCACAAGTGTGAGAACTGCTATATATACCGATTAAAAATCCTAATCAGGACAAAATAATGACTAAATTAAACTTAGAAAATCAAGTGCCTTTGCACAACAAAAACAATCTTTTTCAAGGAATCATTTTCTTTGTCTATAGTATTGTTTGCTATCTGATTTCTTTGGCTACATTTTTATATGCGATCGGATTTTCTAGTAATTTTTTAGTTCCTAAATCTATGGATACTGGGGGAACTACATCTTTATTGCAAGCTCTAATCATCGATACTTTACTGCTTAGTGTATTTGCGGTTCAACATAGCGGGATGGCTCGTAAAGGGTTCAAAAAAGCTTGGACGAAAATTATTCCCCAAGCAATTGAAAGAAGCACTTATGTCCTTTTTTCAAGTTTGGCATTAGCTCTATTATTTTGGCAATGGCAACCATTAGGTTTAAAACTGTGGGATTTTTCGGGAACCATAGTTGAACCTATTTTATGGAGTTTATCGGGATTGGGTTGGTTAATGGTTTTTCTCAGCACTTTTATGATTAATCACTTTGAATTATTTGGCTTGCAACAAGGATTTTTTAATCTGATCAATAAAGAATCTGAGTTAATACAATTTCAAGTTGTCGGCTTTTATAAACAGGTACGTCACCCCATTTATTTAGGATTTATTATTGCTTTTTGGGCAACTCCTGTAATGACATTAACTCACCTCTTCTTTGCCAGTGGAATCTTAGGCTATATCTTAGTTGGCATTTTCTTAGAAGAGAAAGATTTAATCGATCTTTACGGTAATAAGTATGGAGAATACAAGCAAAAGGTTTCTATGTTGATTCCTAAATTGTCTAAATAATTACTTAGAGGAAGAATAATCGACACGATTAAAACCATTCCTCACCCTACCAAAAGAGCTAAGTGCAAACATCGCGTATGGTTGAGCAGAACCACGATATCCAGGAGAATCTGAAACCATCATCGCCATCCCAAGATTACTAGCCAAAGATGTCAATTTTCTGAGGGCGATCGCATCATCTCGAATGTCATGAGAGTTTAAAGCTTTATTGGCTGATTCTAATAGAGAAACATGATTTTCAATTCTTTTCTTAGCAGTATCCAAATCATTTTCATAAAGATCGTCAAGAGTCCAAAAAGCGACCTCACTTGTCCAAAGTGCCAGTGCGTGTTCGTATCTTCTCAAAAAGCCAGGGGTCACTCGCTGCGAAAACTTAGGCCAAACA
>NZ_JARVCN010000065.1:0-12006 GCF_038442745.1 Crocosphaera sp. Alani8 | reverse complement strand
ATTATTAGAGCCTATTGTAACAGTTAGTGTCTCATTCTTATTTTAAATGACTATATTAATTTTCTTTTGATGGGATAAACTGAGAAACCCAGTCAACTTGTCGCAAAATACCCCGTAACAAGGCAACTTCTTCGGTGGTTAGATTCGCTTTATTATGGAGTCTGCGAAACTTTTCTAGGCGCGCTTTGGCCGTATGGGGATAAAGATAACCAATTTTTAGTAAAACCGCTTCTAAATGCTGGTAATATCCCTCTAGTTGTTCAAAGGAAGCCGGTTCAAACAACAACTCTTCTGTCTCTTCGTTGTTGTCTTGTGTTAGTTGATAGAGTTCATAGCTACAAACAGCAACTGCTTGTGCTAAATTCAAAGAAGGATACTCAGAACTAGACGGAATCGACACAAAACGTTGAGCATAACTCAGTTCTTCGTTATTCAATCCCCGATCTTCTGGTCCAAACATCAACGCTGTATTCAACCCTTCTGTGAGTAACCAGGGTAAACCTTTTTTGGGGGTTTCTAGATGGGTGGGAAGGGAAAGCGATCGCCCAGTAGTAGCAATAATACGCTGACACCCTTGTAATGCTTCGGGAATAGTCTCAACTACTTGAGAGTTTTCTAAGACATCAATCCCGCGAACCGCCATTAGCCTCGCTTCGTCCCCCAGGCGATCGCAATGGGGTTGCACTAGGGTTAGCTGCTTTAAGCCCATATTTTTCATAATTCGCGCCACAGAACCCACGTTTAACGGTCCGGCTGGTTCCACTAAAACGATACGAACTCTAGCGAGGGCGGTTTCCTTCATGGGCAATTTTGAGTTCGATTAATTTCGAGAAGTTTCTCTAATTTTTGAAACGTAACCCCGTAAGAAGGGGTTGGTTTTTCGTAACCTTTGAGGTTGAGAGTGTATTGAGAAAAGATAGTCTCCATACAGTGCAATTCTATGGAATGGAGATAGGTTTGTTCTCCTATAGCCACATCTAACCCTAATTCTTTGGTGGCTGACTCTAAACGAAAAGCTGCATTAACGGTGTCTCCGATAGCAGTGTAGTCTGGATGATCCCCACTACCGGTATTCCCTACCATAGAATAGCCCGTATTGATGCCAGCCCCCACTCTCAATTTAAAAGGGAGTGGATACTGTCTGCTTAGCTGTTTCGTCATCTGATTGATGTCTTGTACCGCCTGGAAAATTTCCATAACATCGGCTTTGGTAACCTCATTTTGTCCATGAAACCAAATAGCCATCACCGCATCACCGATGTATTTATCCACCCAACTTCCAGCATTACGAATGATCTCTCCAGATTGACGAAACCAGTTCCCGATTAAAGAGGATAAAATTTCCTCGTCTAGTTGCCTCGTTAAAACGGTGAAGTTCCTCATATCCACCACCATCACAGATGTTAGGCGACGTTCGTGTAAAACCATTGTGTCACGATCTACAAATTCTTCACCAGGAACGTGTTTATGGTTACCTATGGGACTAAAAAAAGAAACTTTGGTCTTGCCAAAAGTAACTTCATCTCCGCTTGTGAGGATGACAGGAATACCGACACGGCGATCGTTGACGAAGGTTCCGTTGCGACTCCCTAAATCGATCAACAAAAAATCCCCTGTTTCGGTAGACTGCAAAATGGCATGATTACGAGAAATACAGTTATCTCCAATGGCAAAGTCGTTATCCCTTCCACGTCCAATTGTCCAATAGTTTTTACCCGCCAAAGGAAAATACCGTTGACCTTTAGCAGTATCTAGCAATAGATGAGGTGTCTTGGCAAGATTATCCACAGATAATTAATCGCGGCGATCGGGAGAACAATCAAAAACCGATATCTTACTATATTGTACCTACTTACGCCAAAGAAGCAGCAAACCAAAATAGACTATCCACCAAGATTGTACTCAATACTGCGCCCCCTAATGCCCACCAATGGTGATCTGATTTTTGCATACCCCACAAACCTATTACTAACAAACAGGTGGCTAATACTATAGCCCAACCCATTCCCCAGGGGGTTTGTACTTTATCTAGGGCTTCTTGAAATATTGGGGTAGCTAAACTAGGATCAACTTGCATAAGTTGTCGCCAGTGAGGAATTAGTCCAGCGATATAAAAATAAGCATCGGTGATTGCTGTGCCTATTAACGAACCAATATAGAAAAAATTGCCCACTTGTCCCCATTTCTGCCAAATACACCACAGGGCAAAGGGAATACCTATAGACTCAATAGGAAGATGAATTAACGGTTCCCAACGAAACCATCCCCAGTAAATGGTACCAGCTAACCAACTCCAACTGAACCCAAATAATAAGTCTCCCCACAAATGGGTTTGGGGTCGCTTCATTAAGTAAAGGGCTAACCATAACCATCCTACTGTGGCAATAAGGCTGATTTCCGGGCAAAAGCGCACTAGAGGGGCTTCTATGAACACGGGGACGGAGACAAGAAAACCCGAGGCTAAAAAAGTTAACCAATTTTTGACAATTTGACGACTAAAAAAGTTTTGACCCACAGATGATTGATCCGAGGGCTTTAAGGTTTGGCTAGTGGCTGAGGATGGAGTGGAAATCAACGTTTTGTTAACCTTTATATATATTATGAGTTTTTCTTTACTTTACTTAACTTATCGCAAAAGTTAGTTTTTTGTTGCATCCCCTAGGGGGGGAGGGGATATGTTTAATCCTAGCGGAATTTTTCTGGTGAGTCAATAATCGATTGTCATGACTACCTGTACAATGCAATCAAGTAAAAAGATGATCTAACAAAAAAGTAGACGAATCTAATCAACTCGCCTACCTAAAGGGTTACTATTTTATTAACGATTGAAACAATTAAATAGCGATGCTTTGGGGAATACGAGAAGGTTGTAAATAAACATAGGGAGTTTTACCTTCTTGCTTCAGTTTTTTGTTTCTTTCTTTCAATTGTGATTCAATCTCTCGTAGACGGTTTTTAAAGTCCTTAAATGCCTGTTTATCATCCTTTTGTTTAAATGGGTTAGGCAAGGTTAGAAGACTCTTGCTGGTAATTGGAGGAAGTATAGTTAAGACTTTAACCAGGACAATTTGTTTAATGGTTTGTTTTCGTCCTGGTAACCATTTTAAGAGGATTTTTTCTCGTTCTTCTTCTGTGTTAACCGTGTAAAGAGAGGAGAAAGGTTTGTATAGAGCAAAAGGCATATTTGCTACCCACGAACCGTAATCGTACTGTCCAAAGTTTACCGCAGCGTGTTGAGTGCTGGCTAAGAAAATAATTGTAGTAGCAATTTGGATTAAATCCTCAACATTATTGAGATTTCCAGTTAATTGATCAGCTTTTTCTGGGGGAAGTAAACCTTGAATTGTTCCTGCTTCGGAGGAAATTAATTCGTTTTTCCACACCTGCAATTTGTCGTCGTTTTCAACAGCTTGGTCATCTTTGTAATGGTTTTTGATTACATCGCTAACATATTTTTTTGTAGCATCCCACATCAACAAAGCGTCTTGTTCGTAATAATAGTTTGGTAGGTCTTTAACCTCACGGGATTCTAAACTATAGGGTAAAGCTTTTTTGTAGAATTGCCAAGGTTCACTTTCATAGTCTGTGACTAACCCTTTGCCCCAATAAGCTCGACTTAACAATTCATTGGAGCTAGTGTAACCCAAAGCTCCTGTGGAATCAAAGAATCCTCCCCTTCCCAGAAAAGTAGAACGAGCCATATAGTTAATAGCTAAAGTGTTAAAAAAGTGAGGTTTCAACAGTTGATAAATAATGTGATCGGGAGATAAAGTTCGGTAGGTACTAACTGTGCAAACTTCGATCACTAAATGGGTATCTAGTAAGTGAGCGATAATCCCCTGATAGGCGATATCCGTAGCAGAAACAGCTAGTTTAGCCGCTTTCCATTCGCTTTTAGAGGACTTCGGAGTCAAAATTTCAGGATAGGGATCTGTTTCTTGGTTGTATTTCTGTTTAATCTTAATGGCGACAGGCAGCAACTGATCTTTCTCATTGAGATAAAATAAACACAAAGGAGAACAACTATAACGACCGAGTTGATCCTCTTGTTTAGAATCGATAATATCTTCAAAAATTTCGTAATCAACAAGATAAAGTTTTCCCTGCTCTAAGGCAAATGACAGAGAAAAATTATCCCCTAAGTAGGGTTTTAAATGCTCTTCTGTAACAGGAAACTTACTATCTAACGCAATATCTTCCGCTTTACATTTTCTCATCAAAACAGGATTAAGACCTTGTAAAAATTGGCGACCAAATTCTACGTCTTCTTCCCAGAGATCAGCAATTAAAGGTTTTGGTAGTAGTGGCCAGCTAAAAAATTGGCGTAAATCTGTTACTTTTTCCCAGTAATCAGCAGATTTTAAAACCACCCCTAAACCTAAATCGGCCACTCCTTTCAGTTCAATTTTTGTTCGATTGAAAGAACCCAAAACGTGAAACAGTTGAGTAATAATTAAAACTACAGCAGATTTCAGAGCAGTTAGATCAAACCACAAAATCTTAAGAACATTAAATCCCTCCCCCTTTGGCAGTCCAACAACATAAGGAGGCGCGCCGGGATAACGTTCTTTTGAGCTAACCCATCGAAAAGCATCTTTAGTATTATCGGGCATAATTGTATTCTCTCAATCTTTGCATTCCTAGGAATTTCGGTATCGGCAGGAAAATTCAGAAACTTAGATTAAATTTCTTGTGATATAAGCGTTAAACATTATGGTTAGGGGGTTAAGGGGGCAACTTCTGCCCCCTTCTTTATAATAGTAACTAAAACGAGCAAACTATCAAGGAATGATTACTAATTGTTAAGAACTTAATCAATGCGAGAAAATAGCATTTCCCCTTGAACTGCTAATTCTCCATCCACTGTTCCTTGTCCTTTCATTTTGGCTATTCTATTCCGTTTGAGGGTCAATAATTCCATTGTGATAATTAATTGATCTCCAGGGATAACCTGACGACGAAATCTGACTTTATCGATACCAGCGAAAGCAAAAAAGATCCCCTTCATCCCTGGTAATAAACTCAAAACAATTCCACCTACCTGTGCCATTGACTCCACGATCAAAACTCCTGGCATAATGGGAAGAGGAGGAATATGACCAGGAAAAAACGGTTCATTGATGGTAACATTTTTAATACCAACCGCCTTTTCCCCAGGTACATAATCAATAATTCGATCTACTAAAGCGAAAGGATAACGATGGGGTAATAATTCTCGGATTTCTTGAACTGTGAAGGTGGTTTTAATGGTACTACTTTCGGGGGAGTTATCAACAGTGTTTTCGGTGACATCAGACATACTAATTAAACAGTCATCAATAAAAATAATCCTCCCCTATTATTCCACTATTCAAGAAAATCTCAAATAATTTCGTATTTTATTGTTTTTAATCAGAAAAAATTCATAGGTATAAATGCCTTATATGTCTATTTCATACATAAATCAATCTTGACAAGAAATATCAGCTTATTATTCAATTTAAAGGTTGAAAAATATGGAGTTGAAACTGTTGGGATAATTCCTTAAAAACTTTGATCCCTCTAATACTATTACCCCGTTTATCCAGGGGAGGAGAAAAAACCCCAATACCCATGATTCCTGGAACCACTCCTAAAATACCGCCTCCAACACCGCTTTTAGCAGGAAAACCAACCTTACAAGACCATTCCCCCGCAAAATCGTACATACCGCAAGTAAACATAACACTGAGCAAATCTTTCACATAGTCAGGGTTAATCGCACATTGGCCAGTGATGGGATTAACTCCTTGGTTGGCCAAAGTAGCCGCCATAACCGCTAAATCTCGACAATTAATAATAGCAGAACACTGTTGTAAATAGAGATCCAGAGTTTGTTTAATATCCCCAGAAATCATCCCAAAATTACGTAATAAATAAGAAATAGCCCAGTTGCGATCGCCTTGATTTTGTTCAGAAACCACAGCAGAAGTGTCGATATAGACAGGATGACCTACATAACTTTTATACATTTCTAGAAGACGCTTGAGTTTATGTGCTGGGCTTTTTCCTTTGATCAAACTGGTGATAGCGATCGCACCAGTATTCACCATACAATTGTAGGGACGTTTGGAATTTTCTTCTACTTTAATAATAGAATTATAGGCATCTCCTGTGGGTTCAACATCTACTTTTGTTAAAATGTAGTCTCTTCCGTGATCTTCTAAGGCTAGTCCATAAGCAAACACCTTAGAAATCGATTGAATCAAGAAAGGTTTTTCACTTTTTCCTACGGTATAAATTTTTCCGTCGACGGTAACAATACAAATAGAAAAATAATCGGGATTAATATCTACTAAATCCGGTTCACTAACATAAATTTTTCCTTCTTCTAAAGGTAAGTATTTCTTGTATAAATACTTTAAAAAACTTGGTAATTTGTCTTGATTTTTGACTAAAGAAGAGATAACCTTCTTTTTTTTATTAAGAGGATGATTAGGATAACTGGGTTTAAAAATATTGAGTTTAAACTGTTTAGAAAGTGCTTCAAATGTTTTGACACCACGGACACTTTTGTTATGGTTTCCCAATGGGGGCGAAAATACAGCAATTCCCATTTGATTAGGAACTACTCCAATAATAGCTCCAGATAACCCGCTCTTTGCTGGTAATCCTACGCGATAAGCCCATTGACCTGAAAATTCGTATAAGCCACTAGAAAACATAACACTAAGCAAATTTTTAGTATGGCTTTCATCCATGGCCTTTTCCCTGGTAATAGGATTTAATCCTTTATTAGCTAATGTAGCAGCCATTAAGGCTAGATCTTGGCAGTTGACTAATATAGAGCATTGTTGGAAATATAGG
This sequence comes from Crocosphaera sp. Alani8, assembly GCF_038442745.1. Lineage (NCBI taxonomy): Bacteria > Bacillati > Cyanobacteriota > Cyanophyceae > Chroococcales > Aphanothecaceae > Crocosphaera > Crocosphaera sp. Alani8. The sequence continues at coordinate 5,181 of NZ_JARVCN010000065.1, read as the reverse complement.
TCTAATATTTCTTCAACATTACCTTCAATTAGTCCAAAACTTAGCATCATATAAGCAATGGCGCGATTCCAACTATCTCTGGTTTTTCTTGACCAAAAAATTGACTCATTAATGGTAACATCTCGGCCGAAATAACGACGTAACATCCCAAATAATTTATCTTTCTTTTCTTCTGAGGTATCTCCTTTAATGAGGCTAGTGGTAATAATTGCCCCGGCATTAATCATCGGATTATATTTTCTTTCTTGAATTTCTTGGGGTTCCATAATGTCATTAAAAGGTTCTCCCGTTGGTTCGACCCCAATTTTATTAAGAATATATTCTTCTCCCCATTCTTCTAAAACCATGCCATAAACCAAAGGCTTAGAAATAGATTGAATTGTAAATAATTCTGTGGTATTTCCTATATTATAAGTTCGTCCTTTTGTTGTCATAATACTAATGCCGAACAAATCTGAGTTTGCTTGTGCTAACCCTGGAATATAATTAGCATTTTCTCCTTCTTTGATATCGAGAAGTTTTCTGTGTAAATCCGTTAAAAACGCGGTTAAAAATTCGGAAAAACCGGTTTCTTCGGGAGTAAAAACTGACCATTCTTTACCTATATTTATATTTTCCATCGTCTCCTAATGTAAGCTTTTGATATTTTAATGTACAAATCGACAACAAAGGAGTAATCTACAAGAGTACCAAGCCCTTATAGGTTATTATATTGCCCTTAATGGTAATGGTTGCTGTTTATGTGGAGAAAGATCAATGAAACCAGCTAACTCCAGCGAGTTTAAGACTTACACTCAAGCTGTCAAAGAAGGGAAATATGATTTATATGTTGGCAATTTGTTCGGTAAATACGATAACGTTAGAACTTATTGGGAAGATCAGCTAACTCGCATTGTCTTGCGTCCCTTTTTACGCAACCTAGTGGAAACCCAACGCAGCGAAGGAAAAGGGCTGAGAATTGTCGACTTAGGGTGTGGTGCTGGTCAAGGATACGATATTTTGACCAAAATTGATTATCACGATCTTGATTTAGGATTACAACATAAACGGGTATTACCTTACGAAGACATGGCCTTGTTTTTAGGGTTAGATATTAGTCAGGCTATGGTTAGCAAAGGTCAAACCATGTTTTCTGATAAGCCCAAAGTACAATTTAAACAGGCGGACTTATCCCAAGGGTTAAAAGACGTTAAAAATAGCGAATCTGCTTTTGATCTCTATTTTTCTTCCTATGGTTCTCTATCCCATTTAGCTCGCAAAGACTTAGTAACTTTACTGGAAGACATTGCCCATCACGGTAAAAACGGTAGTGTGGTGGTAATGGATCTCATTGGTCGCTATTCCATCGAATGGCCCGATTTTTGGCACGCTGAGTCCGAAGAAGAAAAGGTACGTCAGTACAATATGGGTTACTTATATTCTGAGACTGTTCGCCAAACCACCGAAATTGAGTCTTTTCCCATTAGGTTTTGGACGGGACAAGAAGTGAGGGAATTAGCCCAAGAAATTAGTGAAAAAACAGGAATCACTCTAGAAGTCTCCAAATTAGTCGATCGCTCCCTTTTGGTGGGTCGTCATACAGATACAGGATCTTTTAACCCTCAAGTTAAACCAACTCGTCGCTCCATTAATTGTCTCCATGAAGACTATATGCGGACAAATTTAGACGAATTACTGTTGGATATTAGTATCTTTCCAGAGCATCCCTTCATTAGTCCTCTGCTACAAGATTTGATTCGTTCTTGGAACATTTTAGTTGAGTTTACCCAACGTCGTCTTTCTCATAATTTTTCCCTTCCAGATGTGACAGGATGGGATGAATTTCCCAAACCTTTACAGTTTGCCCTTATGACTATAGACCGGGTGATTGCCGATGTGGGTTGGATGTGGTACGGTGACCCCCGTGCAAATATTATTGAACCCCAATTAGGTTATGCGTTAAGAACCTTGGAATACGAAATGCAACAAGGATGGGGATGCGGCCACGGATTGATAGCGGTTTTAACGGTCAAGAAATAATGCTTACCTGAGTTCGAGATCAGGAAATTTGTCAACAACTGGTCAGAATTAAGAGTACATAACAAAGAAAAGAAAACAGGGAACAATAACTGCTCCCTGTTTTTTATTGGTTTTAATTGGTCGTTAATTAAGCAAAGGTAAAGTCATTAGCACTTAAACTGTTAGCATCAACGCCAAGCAGTCTGGCTAACTGATCGCCTCCTGTAGCAATCAAAGTATCGGCATCGTCTTGGGTAATACTCAAATCCCCAAAGCCAATCTCTAAAGCAATACCTAAAACGTCTTCTCCACTGGTGAAGTCAGTGATAACGTTAGCAGACTCAGGAATGTCTCCATTGGCGATCCAGAATTGATCCGCTTCGGCACCACCAGTAGCGATAGTCTCGCTTCCTAAGAAGAAGAAGCGATCGTCCCCGGAACCACCCAAAGCACGGTCATTGCTACCCAGAATAAAGGTGTCATTTCCTGACTGTCCGTAGAGACGGTTACCACCAGTCCCGTTAGAGCTATCGATCAAGTCGTCTTCTGCACCAGCAAATACGAGGTCGTCGGTGCCGTCGAAAGTGGGAGAAAGTTCAGAATCTAAGGTGTCCAAGTCGAGGGTACCAAATGTAGGCAGAAGAGGAGGAGTAACTATGGGTGACTCATCTTCAATGGTTACAGTTACCTCAGAATTATCAGGGTCAACTTCATATTCTTCCCCATCTACAAGGGTGAAAGGTAACACCTCGGTTCCTTCAACTACGTCATCCTGGAACACAGGTACGGTAACCGTAGCAGTTGGGTCGGTGATCCGTATGAACAGAGAGCCAGCTACTTCGTCGGTACCGACAACACTCCCTCCTTCAACTACTACTCCTTCTACAACTGTTTCTGCTTCTGGTAAGCGAGGGTTGGTGGCGTTGATATCGAACTCAGCGATGGCCCGAGGAGGTCCTTGTAGTTGTACTACTAAACCGCCTTCTGGAATCTCCCCTTCGGTGGTGAAAGTAACTTCAATCACCGTTTGTTCTGACTCAATCAGAGTTGTGGGTTCTGCGGTTACGCCAACGATAGGACTGTCGGCGGGTTTAACTCCATCGGTGACGGTGAAGGTTCCACTGTTAGAGATTTCGTCAACCTCGTAGTCCTCTCCTGCAACTAAAGTATAGGTGAAGGTTTGGTCAAGTTCTTCAACCAGATCATCGGATACCTGCAGAGTAATACTAGCATCTGGTTCGAGGATAGTGAAGCTAAAGTTGCTCAGGAAGCCTGTACCTGCAGCTTCGGGGTCGGAGTTGTCTTCGGCAGGGTCCCCATCTTCTAGGGAGAACACGTCCAGAGTTCCGCCAACTATCCCTGCACCGGGGCCAAAGGAAGTGTCAAAACGATAAAAGATGTTGCCTTCGTCAGTGACGCGGGTTTGAACCGCTCCGTCTCCATCTGGAGCTAAGAACTGCTGCAGAATCTCTGCTGCGTCCCCTTCTATGTCAACTGTGATGCCACCTTCGGGAATCGGTCCGTCAACACTGAACTCCATTACTAAGGAGTTGCCTTGCTCTTCGTTGAGGACTAAACCCTTGGTTTGAGAGAGTTCAAACCATTCTTCAGGAAGTAGGTTAGCGATGATCTCAAAATCACCGTTACCATCGGGTTCGAGAACGTAGGCAATTCCTTGGGGATCTGGGTAAATACCAGTTCCTGCTTCAAAGATGTCGTCGTGACCAACAATAATTGTGTTGGTTCCCTCATCTGGTACCGCAGTTAATAAGGGGGTAACATTGTCCCGCATCAGTTCTATCTGTTCTGGAGTGTAATCCTCGAACGGTAAGAAATTCAGTGCAGGGTCTTTGCTGTATTGTTCAAAGGCAATGGCTGCAGTTTTAACGGCACGACCGTATTCGCTGGTAATAACGTCGTCGAAGGGAATATGACCTAGTTCAAAGGCTTCGCCAATGGTTAAGGCTTGTTCAATTCCTAATTCATCAAGCACCCTTTGGGTAGAGTAGTCATTGACATCCGCTGTCACCTGATCGGCAAAGTCTCTCTCTGTGAGAGCGTGTCTAAAGTAGATGACGAAACCACCATGTTGTAGTTCATGTAATAGTTCTGCACCTTCTAAGACATCGACAAAGTCCTGGTTGGCCTGTTCTCCAGGAGTAAGTTCTCCTTCATAAGTTGGAGGTGGCGTAACTACACTGTCTCCAGGTTTCCAACCGTTGTCTTCACCGTTTAATGGACCGGCACCATCACCAATTCCACCATCGGGTTCTACTGGCATTGGTCCACCTTCGCCGCCTTCGCTACCTTCGCTGCCTTCAGACAATTCAGCCCATTCTTCGGGCAACAGATTGGCAATAACCTCAAAACTACCTTCCCCATCTGGTTTAACCAGGTAGGCTATTCCTTGAGGATCAGGGTAAATGCCTGTTCATGCTTCAAAGATGTCGTCGTGACCAACAATAACGGTGTTGGTTCCTGCGTTAGGTACATCGGTTAATAACGGAGTAACATTGTCGCGCATCTCCTGAATCTGTTCTGGAGTGTAATCCTCGAACGGTAGGAAATTTAGGGCAGGATCTTTGTGGTATTGACCAAAGGCGATCGCTGCGGTTTCGATGGCACGGCCGTATTGGCTGGTAATTACTGTGTCATAAGGGATGTGAGAGAGTTCAAATCCTTCCCCAATGGCTAAAGATTGTTGCACCCCGAATTCACTGACTACTCTTTGGGTAGAGAAGTCTTCGATATCCAGGCTAGGATCGGCTTGATCGGCAAAGTCTCTTTCTGTTTGAGCGTGTCTGATGTAAATGACATAACCACCTTCTTGTAGGTCATCTAGTAGGGCTTGCCCTTCTAATAAATCGACAAAAGCTTGGTTTGCTTGTTCTCCAGAAGTGAGTTCTCCTTCATAAGTAGGAGGTGGTGTAACAAAATCGGCGCTGTCTCCAGGACTCCATCCGTTGGCACCTTCGCCGCCTTCACCGCCTTCGCTACCTTCGCCGCCTTTGCTGCCTTCACCACCTTCTGTTCTGAGGTTAAAGCTCACTACAGGTAAGGTATCATCAACAAGACTAACAAAGCCATCAACTCGAGCATCACCCACATCGGCTCCTGTCAAGTCAGTATTTTGTAGAGCCGCAGCTAATTCTGGGGATACTAATAAGTCCGCATCTCCCACGT
>NZ_JARVCN010000064.1:0-12019 GCF_038442745.1 Crocosphaera sp. Alani8 | reverse complement strand
AAACATCTTGCGTTATCGACCTACTACGCAAACCATTCTAGCATCAGATCTGATAGGTAGGCAATCAGGGCAAACGCGCTTAAATCTCAACGGCATGATCTAGCCAGGGTTCTCGACTTCCAGTACATATAATCTATTCTAGCCCAAGGCTTTGTTCAATCGGGGGTTCAAAAATTAAGCGCGTTTGCCCTGGGTAGGCAATGAATTGCCAGTCGCATTTCATCCCCATGTCTGAAGCCAGGGGCTTTCATGCTCCGATTTTCGGTAAAATTAAACGAATGCTGAACGCTGAGTGCTGAGTGCTAACTGCTGAGTGCTGAATGCTGAACGCTGACTGCTGAGTGCTGAGTGCTAACTGCTGAGTGCTGACTGCTGAGTGCTAACTGCTGAGTGCTGACTGCTGACTGCTGACTGCTGCAAAATTTGATGGGAACAAAGACAAAAAGTCTCCAGTCAATCTAACTCGGCACCTGTTCAAGCGTTGAGGGGAGGAACTCTTACCATATAAGCCTCCCCCAATTCTTTTTTTTCTTAGTCTTCATTTTTTGAAGATCGGATAAGAAATTGAAGAAGGAGTGAGGGGTGAGGAGTGAGTGAGGAGTCAGGAGTCAGGAGTCAGGAGTCAGGAGTCAGGAGTGAGGAGTGAGTGAGGAGTGAGGGGTTGCCCCGAAGGGATGATAAACAAGAAAAAACCCTCTAGACTTTCAGAGGGCGTTGATTAATTAATAACAGGAATTAGGGATTAATTAACCTAGAAGAGCTTTTGCTTTAGCCAAAACATTATCAACACTAAAGCCGAATTTTTCCATACAGGTTCCACCAGGAGCAGAAGCACCAAAAGTATCAATACTGACGGTATCACCTTCGGGTCCAACGTATTTTGACCAACCAAAACTAACACCAGCTTCCACAGATAAACGCTTGGTCACAGCTTTGGGGAAAACAGACTCTTTATAAGCTTCATCCTGTGCTTCAAATAACTCCCAAGAAGGCATAGAAACTACCCGAACTTTCTTCCCTTCGCCACTTAATTGTTCAGCCGCAGCAACACAAAGACTTACCTCTGAGCCGGTTCCCATGAGGATAATATCAGGAGTACCATCACAGTCAACAATAGTATAAGCACCCTTAGCCACCCCTTCAATAGAGGTTCCAGGAAGGTTAGGCACTTTCTGACGGGTAAAGGCTAATAAACTGGGTGCATGAGCTTTCGCTTTCTCAACCGCTACTTTATAAGCTCCAGAACACTCATTGCCATCAGCAGGACGAAAAACAGTTAAATCAGGAATTGCCCGTAAAGAAGCCAATACTTCCACAGGTTGGTGAGTGGGACCATCTTCCCCTTGTCCAATGGAGTCGTGAGTCATCACCCAGATAGCACCTACTTGAGACAAAGCTGATAAACGGATAGAAGCCCGCATATAATCGGTAAAGATTAAGAAAGTAGCACCATAAGGAATTAAACCAGAATTATGTAAAGACATTCCGTTACAGATAGCACCCATACCATGTTCACGCACCCCAAAGTGAACGTTACGGTTAGCATAAGCACCTTTTTGGAAGTCCCCAGAAACTTTTAATTCTGTTAAGTTAGAGTGGGTTAAATCAGCCGAACCACCAATTAATTCAGGTAACACAGGGGCTAAGATGTTGAGGATAGCAGCGGAATGCTTCCGAGTTGGTTGTCCATCATCATCAGGGGTGAAGGTAGGTAGGCCCTTATCCCAACCATCGGGAAGTTGACCACTTAAATAACGTTCAAACTCAGCCGCTTCGGTGGGATATTTAGCTTTGTAAGCTGCAAAAGCTTGGTTCCATTCAGCTTCGTAACTAGCACCCTGCTCCGCCTTATTCATTGCCTTAAGCACATCTTGGGGGATGTCGAAGGGTTCATAGTCCCATCCCAAGTTTTTACGGGTTAAAGCCACTTCATCCGCACCCAAAGCAGCACCGTGAACACCGGCGGTGTCTTGTTTGTTGGGGGAACCATAACCGATGGTGGTGGTAACTTTGATCATCGTAGGCTTATCGGTGACTTTTTTCGCCTCTTCGATCGCCTTAGCAATAGCATCTAAATCGGTGTTACCATTTGGCACATGGATAGTGTGCCAACCGTAAGCTTCAAAGCGTTTGGACACATCTTCGGTAAAGGCCACATCTGTAGAACCATCGATAGATATGTGGTTATCGTCATAAAGGGCGATCAGTTTGCCTAAACCCCAGTGTCCAGCAATAGAACAAGCTTCACCTGCTACACCTTCCATGTTGCAACCATCCCCTAAAATAACATAGGTGTAGTGATCAACGATGGTAGCATCTGGTTTGTTAAAGGTAGCTGCTAAATGGGCTTCTGCTAGGGCTAAACCCACCCCATTGGCGATTCCCTGTCCCAGAGGACCGGTGGTAACTTCTACCCCTTCGGTTTCAAAGTTTTCTGGGTGTCCAGGGGTTTTCGATCCCCATTGACGGAACTGTTTAATATCTTCGATGGTGACGCTATCGTAACCAGTCAAATAGAGTAAGGCGTACTGTAACATACAACCATGACCCGCGGAAAGAATGAAGCGATCGCGGTTGAACCATTTAGGGTTTTTCGGGTTAAACCGCATGAACTGATCCCAGAGGACATAAGCCATAGGAGCCGCACCCATAGGCAGTCCAGGGTGTCCTGATTTAGCTTTTTCTACAGCGTCAACTGCTAAAAAACGAATAGAATTAATGCACAGTTCTTGAAGTGACTGGGTGGCAGCAACCATAATTTTTCTTGAAATAAACTACGATAAGACAACAATCATTGTGGAGTGGGCAACCTCTGGTCTATGAATTGCCCAAGGTTTGTCTTTATCATCCCACTCTTGGGTAAAGATGGGAAGATAGAGTCTAATAATTTTCTGATTGACTTCCGTAAAATTACTGAGACGCAAACTGAAAAATCAGTTCTTCTGTAAGCATTCAGCTATCGGCTATTAGCTATCGGCAAGACCGGTCATCGATTGAATAATCTCCGTCCCTTTAGGTGGGGTAGTGTCAACTAGCAACAATAACAACTACGACCAAAAAAGATAAAATATAAAAATAGACAATCCAAAGAACAACCACAGCACTACAAAAATTAGTTAAGACATTATTTGTCTGTTTAATTAATTATTACGGGGAAAATCCAAGTCTCATTAGGTTGAAACATCTTAATGGGTAGTGCTATACAAAAACGCCGAAAAATTAGGAGATTTGTATTATTATGAGTTATGATTTCGATTTGTTTGTTATCGGTGGCGGTTCGGGTGGTATTGCCACCGCTAGACGGGCTGCAGAATACGGGGCAAAAGTCGGATTAGCAGAGTATGATCGCCTGGGGGGAACTTGCGTTAATGTAGGATGTGTTCCTAAAAAATTGATGGTGTATACCTCCCATTTTTCGGCACAGTTTCAAGAGTCTGAAGGGTACGGTTGGAGTCCAGTTAAAAGTACCTTGGATTGGTCCAAAATGATTACGGCGGTTAACCAGGAAACAGAACGTCTTAATGGTATTTATTTACGAATGTTGGATAAATCCGAGGTGAAACTGTATCGAGACTACGCTAAACTACTGGACCCCCACACCGTTGAAGTTGGAAATAACAAAATTACCGCCGATAAAATTCTCATTGCAGTGGGGGGACATCCAGTTAGACCGGATATTCCAGGTATTGAACATACCATTATTTCTGATCAGATGTTTACCTTAGCCCAACAACCAAAACGGATGGTAATCTGGGGCGGCGGTTACATTGGGGTAGAATTTGCCTGTATTATGCGTGGATTGGGATCAGATGTAATCCAAGTAATTCGCCGAGATAAAATACTCAGGGGTTTTGATGAAGACATCCGTAGTACCATTCAAGAGTCTATGGAAAATCATGGTATTCAAATCCTCAAAAATTCTACTATTACCTCCATCGAAAAAACTGCTGAAGGACTAAAAATCGCTGTTCAAGGAGATGAAAACAACGAGATGGTTTTGGCTGATACCATCGGTTTAGCTGCCACCGGACGTAAACCTAGTTTAGATAATTTAGGTCTGGAAAATACTGGGGTTGAAGTCAACAATGGAGCGATCGCTGTTGATAAATATAGCTGTACTGGTCAAGACAATATCTATGCGGTGGGAGATTGTACCGATCGCATCAACTTGACCCCTGTGGCCATCAACGAAGGAAGAGCTTTTGCTGATACCCATTTTGGCGGAAAATCTCGTGTCATGAGCTATGAAAACGTCCCTTCTGCTGTCTTTACTACCCCCGAAGCTGCCACCGTCGGTTTAACAGAAGAAGAGGCTAAACAACAGTACGGAGAAGACGCTATCAAAGTCTATCGCAGTAAGTTCCGTCCCATGTACTACGTTTTACCTGGAAAAGAAGAAAAAACCCTCATGAAATTAATTGTTCACCAAGAAAGTGAAAAAGTCTTAGGGGCTCACATGGTGGGTGATCACGCTGCGGAGATTATCCAAGGAATGGCCGTCGCGGTGAAAATGGGAGCTAAAAAGTCTGACTTTGATGCAACCGTTGGTATTCATCCAACCTCTGCTGAGGAGTTTGTAACCATGCGTTAAGGTTGAGTTATTTATTGATTTTCTTAGGGACATAATTAAACTTTGTTATGTCCCTCCGCACTAACTTCTAAGCTAAGACTGTTAACCCTTTCAAATAATCATTTAACTGACGATCGTGGTCGTGAGAAAGGTTGCCCAAGGGCAAATCACTCGGTAAAAATGCTTCTATCTGCATAACTTCTAGGGTGTCTTCTATAGAAAACTCCCCTCTAACTTCTGCTTCCATTAAGACAGAAATGGAGTGAATTCTAGGGTCACGATCCATAGAAGAATATACCCCAACTAATCGCCGAACATTTAGCAATTGTAAGCCCGTTTCTTCTTTTAATTCTCGTCTAGCTGTGGTTATTAAATCTTCTCCCCAATCAACAATACCCCCAGGAAGTCCCCATTGTCCCGTATCCTTGCGCTGAATCAACACAATCCGCCCATCAGGAAGCACTGGAATAATGGTGGCACCCGTGATAGGATGACGGAAAATAATTCCCATTATAGCCTTGATATATCGCCATATTTGACCCATACTGATAATACCGCTCCTTAAAATTTAATCAAGAAATTTAATCAAATCGTTAGCTTACTCGATACAGGTAGAACCAATAACAGTAAAATTAAAGTTAAAAAAATCACCATAGAATCATAACAACCATATAGACTGTTGTTAATCAACTGGGTTTCACAAACAACCCAATGATTTACAATGTAACCTTGAGTTTTCGTAATTTAACTTCCATCTTTACATAAGATGAGATAATGTTACAAATCTTTACTAAATTTGGGTTATCGTGTAAACTACACGAAGGTTAACAATAGTGTTCGTCAAGGAGCAGAAAACAACCATGCAGTCGGCACAGACGCTGCAAACAGTACCTAGAGAATATCTTAAGCCCCCAGGAGGGTTTAATCCCAACGTGGTGATGTTTTTTACCGCTCTATCCCTCATTGGTTGTTCAATATGCGGTTATTGGTTATGGGAATGGCCTGAGTGGATATGTTTTGTATGTAGTGTTTTAGCCCTACATATATCAGGTACAGTAATTCATGATGCTTCTCATAATGCAGCTCATCGCAACCGTACCATTAATGCAATTTTGGGTCACGGAAGTGCCTTAATGTTGGGCTTTGCTTTTCCTGTGTTCACACGGGTGCATTTACAACATCATGCTCATGTGAATGATCCTGATAATGACCCCGACCATTTTGTTTCCACTGGTGGTCCACTATGGATGATAGCAGCACGCTTTTTTTATCACGAGATTTTCTTTTTCAAGCGTCGTTTGTGGAAAAAATACGAACTTTTAGAATGGTTTTTAAGCAGATTATTCCTGTTTACCATAGTCTTTTTGGGTATTCATTATGAGTTCATCGGTTTTGTAATGAATTTTTGGTTTGTTCCTGCTTTGGTAGTAGGAGTTGCCTTGGGATTATTCTTTGATTATTTACCCCACCGACCTTTTGAAGAAAGGGATAGATGGAAGAATGCGAGGGTTTATCCTAGTGCTATCCTGAATATCTTAATCTTTGGACAAAATTATCACTTAATCCACCATCTTTGGCCTTCCATTCCCTGGTACAAATATAAACCTGCTTATCACGCAACTAAGTCCCTTTTGGATGCTAAAGGATGTGATCAATCTTTAGGTTTACTACAAGGGAAAAATCTTTGGAGTTTTCTTTATGATGTATTTTTAGGGATTCGTTTTCACGGTGATCATACTAAAAAATCTACATAGGGATCAATGAATTATTCTGCTCATCTGTTGTTAGCTGAAAGTAGCAAATAATCTATTATGCGATACTTGTTGGGGGATTTTTTAATAGGAGAAAACCCCTTGCAAATCTCTAATAATTTTTAAGGTGAGCATCAACCGCAACAATAAACTTGCGATCGCTCACCACTATCTACGAAAAAACTATAAAGTAGAGAATCCACAATTTCTTAAACTTGTCAAGTACATCAATACAAATCGTAATAATTGTTAGTCTACTGAGTATCCCACCAACCAAAAGCTGGACCGATGAAACGGACTGTTATCCAAAGAGTTGCCATGATACCGATACCAAACCAGGCTCCTCGTGTAGTCCACTGATAGAAATCGTCAGCCTGACGTTTTGATATAGGAATCCAAGGTAAAATACGTTCTTCTTGACCGTACTGTTCTTTCAAGGCATTTTTACGACGCTTAGCTTCACCCATACCTTATCCTACAACTTATCACTATTTAATCATAACTCTTTAAGTACCTGGACAAAAATAAACGTTGCAGTTGAGAAGAGGCAGGGGGCAGAAGGGAGAAGGCAGAAGTAGGCTTACAGCTATATTTACAGATATTTACACAGTGAGCTTGATTTATTTCCGGCTACTTAGTATAAAAAAGTTAAAATAGTAGTTAAATAGAGGTCTAGTCTGTGTAAAGAAATGTATTTCGTTAAGATTGAATGACTTAGACATTACTTATAAGTTTACTGATTTTGAATGATGACCAGAAATAATAAGCCTTCTCGTTTTTTCGATTTTGGTTGTTTGGTAGAACTGTTAATGGTTTTAACTGTCTTTGGAGGGGGATATTGGTGGTTTTTTGTAAAAAATAATCATACTTTACCAGAGTTTATTGCTAATCATCCAAGAACAATTGAGCTTTTAGAAAAATATCCTAATTTACCTATTCCTATTGATAAAAAAGAAAAGGTAATCATATCAAATCCAACCTCTAACCCTAAACCCATTAATGATCAGTCTTCTGCATCAAAAGTAAAAACTGAGAACCCTACCCCAGAAGCTTATGAAAATGATCCTCCAATAACTAATCACAATGACAGTCCAGAGAAGTCCACTAACGAAATAATTAAACCTGACAATAGTAAAGCTTCAAAAAAAATATTAACACCTTGGGAAAAAAAGAAAATAAGAGGTATTTATTTAAGTCGTTACCAAGTTACGAATAACGCACCAGAAGCAACTATTCGTGAACGAGTCAGATATTATAAAAGCAAAGGATTTAATACTATTATTCATGGTGTTTGGGGAAACGGTTGCACCATGTATAACAGCGAAGTCATGAAGGAAATGTTGGGCTATAAAAGCTGTCCCAACAAATTTAATTCTCAGTGGTTAAATTGGTTAATCGATGAAGCACATAAACATGGTATGGAGGTTCATGCTTACTTTGAAAAGGGAATAAAAATTGATAAAAATAGTCCCATTTTTAATAAAGCTATTGAAAACAAATGGTTAGTTCCGGGGGTAGATAGAACTTATAGTAATGTTGAGCATTATGTCTTAGATGTAGAAGTTCCAGAAATTGCCGATTTTTTCACTAATATTGCCGTAGAATTCGTCAAAAAATATCCTCAAATAGATGCTGTTCAATGGGATGACTATTTAGGTTATCACGCTGAATTACCGGGGAAAGTAGATAGAACTTCTAAGTTGACTAAATTCACCCAAAAAATGATTACAGAAGTTAAAAAAGCAAATAATTCAGTTAGTTTTGATCTTAGCCATCATAACCCTTATTGGTCAAAAAGATACTTTGCGGCTGACTGGAAAAACTGGTCAGTAGATAGGGTTTTTATTCAAGCTTATAATGATCAGAATTTTAATGCAGAATTAGACTATGCCAAAAAATACGATGGGATTGGCATCACTGATCAACAATTACACCGTTTACAAGAATTAGCAAATAATAAAGATATTGATAGCGTATTAGTGTTTCCCCTCTCAGGAAAACCTGAAGAAACTGCTTCTGATGTAAAACAAAGTCTTGATAAATAAAAAAACAAAGTACAAGGATTACGCTCATGATACTAATTCAATCACTAATTAATAATTACTAATAATGAGTAATAAGATACACAGTTAAAAATTAATTAAGTTTTCAAGGGGTGGCAAAAACCTAGATTAAACTTAGGGGAAAGCGAAATAAAGACATCTGAAAACCGTGGGGTTAGTAACGCTGTGATCAAGAGTTATTAGTTTGTTAAAAACCGCTCGATCAGATCGATGATCAAGACCGACTCAAAACTTCATTGAGTTAAGTTAGGAAGTCTTGTGATTGCGAATCAATTCACGAAGCAAAAACAAAGAAGACTTTAAGGTTTCTTCTTAAGTCGTTAATAGCCCTCAAAATACTAAACAACAAACTTTTAACCCATAAACAAAACCAAGGAAGGTTCAATATGCTAAAAATCGCAGTTCCAAAAGAAAGTGATTTAGGAGAATTGCGAGTTGCCCTCGTTCCCGATATTGTCACCCGTTTTATTAAGCTAGGGTTTGAAGTATTGGTACAGTCCGGTGCCGGCTTAGGGGCGCATTTTGACGATAGCGAATACCAAGCAGCCGGAGCAACCATTATTAACTCTGCTAAAGAACTGTGGGAATCTGCAGATATTCTCCTCAAAGTTACACCACCTGGGGAACAACAGGGAGAAGAAGAAATGAACTGGTTAAAACCCGGTGCTACTTTGATCAGTTTCCTTAACCCCTTAGCTAACCCCGAACAGGTTCAAGGGTTGGCTCAACGGAAGATCAACGCCTTTAGTATGGAGATGATTCCCCGTACCAGTCGCGCACAAAGTATGGATGCACTTTCATCTCAGGCAAATATCGCAGGATATAAGGCTGCCTTGATCGCATCTGCTTCCTTACCTCGTCTGTTTCCCATGATGACAACTGCTGCTGGTACCATTCCTCCGGCTAAAGTTTTAGTTATCGGTGCAGGGGTAGCAGGTTTACAAGCGATCGCTACTGCTAGACGTTTAGGGGCAGTGGTAGAAGCTTTTGACGTACGCCCCGCGGTGAAAGAAGAGGTACAAAGTGTGGGGGCGAAGTTTATTGAGATCCCCATCGAAGAAGACACCGCCACCAGTCAAGGTTACGCCAAGGAAGTTGGACAAACCACACAAGAAAAAATTCGTCAGGTGCTAACGGAACACATTAAAAAATCCGATGTGGTGATCACTACTGCCCAAGTACAAGGAAAGCGCGCTCCATTGATCGTTACCGAGGAAATGGTGTGTGAAATGAACTCAGGATCTGTGATCGTAGACTTAGCAGCCGGACAAGGTGGAAACTGTGCTTGTACCGAAGCCGGTAAGGACGTTTATTACAACGGTGTAACTATTATTGGACCGTTGAATCTCCCTTCGAGCTTACCAGTAGACTCCAGTAAAGTATACGCCAAAAACCTCTTAACCCTGGTGAAATATTTAGTTAAAGACGGTGCCATCGACTTCAACTTTGAAGACGATATCGTGGGTGGAACCTGCGTTACCTACGAAGGAGAGATCCGCAACGATCGCATCAAACAAGCTTTAGCTAACTTAGTTCAAGCTTAGAGCAGTGAACAGTTAACAGTGGTAACTGATAACTGATAACCGATACAAATCAGGAGTATATATTATCAATGACAACTGGATTATTAATAGGTTTAGTGGTGTTCGTCTTAGCCTCCTTTGTGGGGTTTGAGGTGATCAACAAAGTACCTCCAACCCTACACACTCCCTTGATGTCAGGGGCTAACGCCATTTCTGGTATTGCTGTGGTTGGGGCTTTACTCATTGCTGGGTCCAAAGAATGGAATATTACCGTTGTTTTGGGTTTAATAGCTGTGGTTTTAGCAACCGTTAACGTCGTAGGTGGCTTTTTAGTAACCGATCGCATGTTGCAAATGTTCAAGAAGAAGGGAGCATAGTTAAAGATGAACGATACTTTATGTACTGATGTTCTGTCTGGTTTAACCACCGGCATCGAACTCACCTACTTAGTAGCAGCCGCCTTATTCATTGTTGGCTTAAAGCAGTTAGGATCACCCGCAACCGCCCGCCGAGGTAATATTATCGCTGCGGTGGGGATGTTCTTTGCTATTATTGCAACCTTAATCAATCAGTCTGTGATCAACTACGAGATGATTCTCGTTGGGGTGATCATTGGTTCTATTATCGGGGCGATCGCTGCTCAAAAAGTAGCTATGACGGAAATGCCCCAAATGGTGGGTATTTTCAACGGTTTAGGGGGCGCAGCCAGTGCCTTAGTTGCTGTTGGAGAGTTTTGGCGTTTACTAGATGCTGGAAAAGGTGTTCCTTTCGATGCAACCTTAGTAGCTATTTTAGGGGTGTTTATCGGTGGTGTCACCTTAACAGGTAGTTTACTAGCCTTTGCTAAGTTACAAGGGTTAGTGAGTGGTTCTCCTGTTACCTTTCCCCTACAACAACCCTTCAATATCCTTCTTTTCTTATCCTTCGTTGCAGGAAGTGTTTACCTGTTCATCGACCCTGCTAACCCAACAATTTTCTTAGGTTTAGTGGGTTTATCCTTAGTATTTGGGGTATTATTCGTTCTACCTATCGGTGGTGGCGATATGCCTGTGGTCATCTCCCTGTTAAACTCCTTCTCGGGTTTAGCAGCTAGTGCAGCAGGTTTCATCCTCATGAATAATATGCTCATCGTCGCAGGTGCGTTGGTGGGTGCATCAGGTATCATTTTAACGGAAATCATGTGTAAAGCCATGAACCGTTCTTTACTGAGCGTTTTATTCGGTGCCTTTGGTAGTGCTGGAGGAACCGTGGCTGCTGGTTCTGGTGATGGTACTGATAAAACCGTACAGTCTATTGACCCAGAAGAAGGAGCAATGATGTTGGGTTATGCCCGTTCTGTGGTTATTGTACCTGGTTATGGTATGGCAGTGGCACAGGCGCAACACACCGTCAGAGAGTTGGCTAACCAACTGGAGAAAATGGGCGTTGAGGTTAAGTATGCTATTCACCCCGTTGCTGGACGGATGCCCGGTCACATGAACGTTTTATTAGCAGAAGCGAACGTTCCTTATAACCAGTTACACGATATGGACGACATCAACCCTGAGTTTGAACAGACTGATGTTGCCTTGGTTATTGGTGCAAATGACGTGGTTAACCCTGCTGCACGGGCTGATCAAAGCAGTCCTATTTTTGGAATGCCTATCTTAGAAGTAGATCGCGCCCACCATACTATTGTTATTAAGCGTGGTTTAAGTACCGGTTTTGCTGGCGTAGATAACGAGTTATTCTACGAAGATAAAACCGTGATGCTGTTTGGTAGCGCACAAGATATGGTTTCTAAGTTAGTGTCTGAAGTTAAGCAACTGTAATTGTTTTTTCTTCAGTTCAATAACTAAGGTTATACCTCCCTGTTTTATGAATGGGGAGGTATAATTATTTTTATGAACAACAAACCTTTAATTAGTTCTCAAGAGTTAGATAAAATTTTTGATGAAGGAAAAGAGGACATTATCGAATATCTTGATTTTAGTACAGCCCATCGCCCTGGTTTAGACGTGAAAACTTTAAAGGAAACTAATCTCAAAAATCTCTACGAAAGTGATGAACATTTATGGTCAGGGTAAGCTCATCTAAAATCCGCTTGACAGAAGGCATTGAGAACAGTCATCA
>NZ_JARVCN010000063.1:0-12089 GCF_038442745.1 Crocosphaera sp. Alani8 | reverse complement strand
TGTACAGGTATGTCTAGTATTGTACAGGTTTTTGTCTTCTAGAAAAACCTCTTTTCGGTTAAGCGGTTTAGAAGCACATAAAGTACCTGAGTCCAGTTCTTTAGTTGGTTTATTGGCAGTTGGAGCATTAGCAGCAACAAGTCTAGGAAAAGGAAAAAGCTTTATTAAGTCTAAAAAAGATGATTAATCCTACTCTCCTTTAGAATCCTCTATATTTATTAAGTTGTATGTAAAAGTAAAAATCAAAATTTATTGAAACTAAAAAAACTGGGTGAATAACAACCACCCAGTTTTTTAGTTATTAAAGATGATCAAATCAGACGTTTATACAGCAACAGTTTTCTTGGTTCCTGCGCTTAATTCACCTTTAGCATACTTAGCAGCGTAAGCATCAAGACTCTCTTGCTTAATCTTACTAGCATTTCCAGCAGTCCAGAATTGCTGATAACGATCAGAACAAACTTGTTTCATGTACTTCATAGAAGGTTTCATGAAGTGGCGAGGGTCAAAGTTAGCAGGATCTTTCATCGCCGCCTCACGAATAGCTGCAGTGATGGCTAAACGGTTATCAGTGTCAATATTAACCTTACGAACTCCACTCTTGATACCTTTTTGAATCTCTTCAACAGGTACACCATAGGTTTCAGGAATTTGACCACCGTATTCGTTGATCATATCTAACCATTCTTGGGGTACAGAAGAAGAACCGTGCATTACTAAGTGAGTATTGGGAAGACGGCTATGAATTTCCTCAATACGACTAATAGCAAGGATTTCACCTGTAGGTTTACGGGTAAACTTATAAGCACCGTGACTGGTACCAATAGCGATGGCTAAAGCGTCAACCTGAGTACGTTCTACAAATTCGACTGCTTCATCAGGATCGGTGAGAAGTTGGTCTTTGCTGAGGGTTCCTTCAAACCCGTGGCCATCTTCTTTGTCTCCTTTACCAGTTTCCAAAGACCCTAAACAACCTAATTCACCTTCAACACTAGCACCAACAGCATGAGCTACTTTAACAACTTCGGCAGTAACGTTAACGTTATATTCAAAGCTGGCAGGGGTCTTTGCATCTTCTTCCAAAGAGCCATCCATCATCACACTGGTGAAACCATTGCGGATAGCACTGTAGCAAGTTGCAGGACTGTTACCGTGGTCTTGGTGCATGGCAATGGGAATATGAGGATAGCTTTCTACTGCACCTAAAATAAGGTGACGCAAGAAGTTCTCCCCAGCATATTTACGCGCACCACGAGAAGCTTGTAAAATTACAGGGCTATCTGTTTCGTCTGCAGCCTGCATAATTGCTAGGATCTGTTCTAGGTTGTTAACGTTAAATGCAGGGATACCATAACCATTCTCGGCTGCGTGGTCGAGAAGCAGTCTCATAGGTACAAGTGCCATAAATGTCCTCCTAATCTCTTTTTTAGATGTTTTGTAAGCAAGTCATTAAGAAAAATATTTCTCTTATTCGTTAATCTTAAGATAGATTTCACTATTTGACTAATTCTTTTTTTATTTTTTATACCGCATACTTTTCTTAATTTGTCAACCTAATTTTGATTTTGAGACTCCATGAGTATGGAATGTTTTTGACCACCTGTACAGTTTTAGATAACTAAAAGATAATGACAATCATCTTCTGTATTTTTGAACCCATCAAATTATTACTCGATTAAAAGACCGAGTGACTATATCTTTGATGATAAAGTTCCGTAACTGTGTTAATTAAAATATCATGGTTTTTGTCCATATCTTCAGTAATACTAAAAGCTAATGATCTCTGGCTTTGCTAAGTAAAAAAATCTTGTTATATTTAAAAAGACGTTAAAAAATTCTCATAATGCAAGCAACAAATAGCCAAAACCTTAATTACAATAGTGGCACATCTTTTAGTGCTATTGAAGAGCAGAAAAAACAAAAAAAAGTAGCCATTATTGGCTGTGGTTACGTTGGCAAAGCTTTAGCCAGTTATTGGTATACTAAAGATTATTTTGTAACGGGAAGTACCACTAGGAAAGAGAAAATTTCTGAGTTAGAAAATATTACTCATAACCCTGTTGTTATGAATGGAAATAACTTAGAGGACGTAGAATCATTTATCAAAGATCAAGAAACAATTTTGGTCAGTATTGCACCTATTAGCGATCGCCAAGTTAGTGCAGAGGTTTATGCTGAGACTTACATATCAACAGCAAAAAATTTGGTGGCTGTATTAAATAATAATTCAACAGTTAAACAGGTAATTTATCTTAGCAGTGGTTCGGTTTATGGAGATAAAAACGGACAATTGGCCGATGAAACTTCTTCGTTAGATGTTGATAGCAAGTATGGCAAAATTTTAGTGGAAGCAGAAAATATTGTTCTAGGTTTAAACCGAGAAGATGTTCAGGTTTGTGTGTTACGTCTAGGGGGTATTTATGGACCGAAAAGAGAGCTACATAAAAGAATAGGAAGAATGTCCGGAAAAACTTTACCAGGAAATGGAGAAAGTTACGTTGCTTGGATACATTTAGATGACATTGTTAAGGCAATTGAATTTGTTCATCAAAAAGGATGCGATGGAGTTTATAATTTGGTGAACGATCTGAAATTAACCAGTAAAGAATTCTGTGATTTAATCTGCGATCGCCAACAATTAGAACGAGTTTCTTGGGACCCTAGTAAACCATCATTCAGTTCCCTAAATGCGAGGGTTGATAACAGTAAAATTAAAGGAGAAGGATATCAGTTTATTTATGCTGACATCCTAGTTTAGTAATGAATTTTTATTGTTTTAAATCGTATCTTTCCAGGGTTAAGGATTCAAATTTTCCAGAAGTAGAATAACTAGCTATTAATTGTTGCATTTCCATGTCATTAATTAGCCAATTAGCTACACAAGAAAAAGAAGTCCCCTGAGTGATATTTTCTGGACAACTAATAGAAACACCATCGGGTAGATAGAAAATTTTATGTCCTTTGATATTCCAAGTAAATTGAGTAGTAACAGGGTCAGAAATTTCTAAATCTGAATTTATTAGCATAGACACTCCTTGCAAATTATTGGGTAAATTGCTAGAGGATAATTGTTCTATTTCCGTAGACCAAAAAGATGAAGGATAACCCGTCGAATCTTCCCTGATGTTAGCTACCCTCATTAAGTTTCCTTGGTCATCGTAAACTATACCAACACTATGTCTTATATGTTGATTTCTAAAGAATAACTCAACTGCAAAAAATTCTCCTGGAAGTAATTGTGTAACTGTCCAAGTTGCATGACCAGAAGGGAAAAAATAACCTCGCATTAACTCACTTTGAGGATGAAACATCCCATCAGCTAAACTATGTTCAGATAGACTATAATTCCAAGTCTTTTCTTGACAATTATCTTCAGCGTAAATGTATCGATTTAACTGATGAATTTCTGTTTGTTCAGCATTTCCTTGAAAACGTCTGAGACTACGAAAAGACTCTTGTACATCTCCCGTTGGAGTATATCTTGTCCAAACACCATACCAATCAAACAAATGTTGATCGGTAAAATTTTTCCAGTTTTGTACTTTAAGATCCATAACGTTTTAAGATTGAGAGTGAAAAACAATAATAATCTCTCTATAATAGAATTAATCTTATATGGGGACAAAGTTCACAGTTATGACACAAAAAGTAGCAATTATCACCGGAGGAACCAGGGGAATTGGATTCGGTATTTCTCAACAACTGGCTGCAGACGGATATAATCTTATTATTGGCTTTAACAGCAATGAAACAGCCGCTATGGAAGCTAAGAGAACCTTAGAAAATAAATATAAAATTAAAGTATTTACCATCAAGGGAGATATCGCTGAAGAAGAAACTATCAATCAATTTTTTGACTGTTTAGAAAGAAATTTTGCCAGTAAACTAACAGCATTAATTCATAATGCAGGATTGTATTTAGGTCTTACCACAACCCCGACATCAGAACAAGCAGAAGCAGCAGTTGACCAACAGAAAATATTATCGGCTGATGGAAATTTTAGCAGTTTGGCGCAATACGAATACTATCAAAATGTTTACCCTAAATGTTTTATTCGCTGTGTAGAAAAAGCGGTTAGTTATATGCAAGATGGTAACGGCTATATTGTGGCTACTTCTTCCCCCGGGTGCAATGTTACCCAAACTCCAAAGCTATCTTATATTTTACCGGGAACTGGTAAAACAGTAGTAGAATTTTTAACCAGATATTATGCAAAAATATTAGCCCCCAGACAGATTACAGTTAATGTTGTAATTCCTGGGTTTACCAAAACAGAAGCGTGGAATTATGTAACAGAGAAAGTTGGTGGAGTCGATAGCGACATAATCAAGCAAAGAATTAAAAATACACCCATGCAACGTTGGTGTTCACCTGAAGAAATTGGTCAAGTTGTAGCATTTTTATGTTCTCCCAAAGCGGCTTTTATTACTGGAGTTGCTTTACCCATTGATGGAGGTTTACATTTACAGTAAATTGAGACGTTTAAATTTTGTAATTACTTAATAAGATTATGAATCAAAAAACTATGAAAACAGAAGTTAAAAAGGTTAATCTAGAGGCTCTATACCCGAAAATTTCTAAGGAAGGACAAGAACTGTGTCAAAAGTGGATAGAAAAATTTCAAGCCTCAAAATCCGTCTTTTATGAGGTTGCTGAACTAGTTAAAGCAGAAGTTGAGAAATGGACTGCAACAGAGGGAAAACCTACCTACAGCGAAATTCGTCAGCACTTATTAGCTAATGATTTAGTCACAAAATTTCAACAGATGAGAACGGGTCCTGCTGGTTTTGTTTTTAACGCAGCTCGTGCAGATATTAGTGCTGACTTAGACTATCAACAACGCATTAAGGACTGGGAAAATACTTCTCGGGAGTTGCTTAACCTTGACCCTGAACTAAAAATACCCACTTATGTTAGTCGTCCTAATTTTCATTGGTGTCCTTATGTTGCTACTAACGACTGGGAAGAACAATTTTTAGGTTGTGTCTGGGATATAGGGACAAGCATTATGGGTCAATCATCCCCTACTGTTCGTAGTTATAGCCTAGGAAGTGGAAGGTTGAGCCGTATGGTGAGCTATGTATGCGAACAAATCCCTGATTTTAGGCCTCAACGCATTTTGGACATAGGTTGTTCTGCTGGTGGTTCAACCATATTTATGGCCATGGAGTTTCCCGAAGCAGAGGTATACGGCATTGATGTATCTTCGAGTATGCTACGTTGTGGCCATGCTCTGTCTGTAGCCTTAGACCTACCCATACATTATCATCAGATGGATGCTAGTCAAACCAGCTTCCCCGATGGAAGTTTTGACTTGATTGTCAGTAACATTGTCTTCCATGAGTTACCCAATAGCATCAGACGCAAAGTTATATTAGAATGCTCTCGGTTGCTGTCTCCTGGGGGTATTATGGCCCACATGGAAGGTGGAACTTATATGGCTCCAACAAACATCTTTCAAAAATTATGGCGTGAATTAGATATTCATGGCAACAATGAATGGTATGTGGGTAACGCCAGCATGGAAAAATTAGCTGTTTATATCCAAGAAGCAGGTTTAAGTACGAAAAAAGATTTATTACAAAAAATTACTCCTTCTTCTGAGTTCTTTGAAGGTGCGTTACTCATTGGTGGACAAAAAACCTAACTTTTTTAAAAATATAATATTACAATAAAAACTATTTTTATGATTCAAAAAAAGTTTACTTTCCGTATTGATTCATCAAACTGGGAACAACATCTTGAGTCCCATCATGCCCTAATTCGTGGACTTGAGGACTTCCTAGAACCATTCAGCCTACCCTTATTAGCTGATAAGTTTATGGGGATGATTCGCTCTCGACGTTTAGAAATAGCTGATTCACAATTTAATCTTGAAGAGCTAAACATCACTTTAAGTTCCTCCGATACTTTTATAGTAGAAACGACTTTTAGAGAGTCAGAAAAAACAATTACTGAACAGCAAACACTGACCATTTCAGACATATTGAATTTTCCTATAGACTCTACTCCTTTGATAACAACAGAAAGACTAGAAATTCGTCTTTTATTACCCTCCGATGAACCAAAAGTTATTAACTTTCTTCGGGATAGGGATGTGTGGAAGATGAGAGGAGAACGTTATCGTCCCATTGTTAATATCCACTCTGTTTATAAACATAAAAAAACTCAAATTCCTTGGCATAAATATCATTTTGCAATAATAATGATTGAGAGCAAAAAAACCATTGGTTTTATGAGTTTTCATCAAATTTTAGGGACTGGTTTAATTGACTTCTTGACTAATTTTATTGGTGAGAAAATTACTCAACCTGTGATGCTTAGTTATGGACTTTCTAAAGATAATTGGGGACAAGGGATTATGTCTGAAGCTGTTTGTTCTGTTGTTCCTTGGTTTGTTGCAAATAATCAAATTGAGGAATTAATCGCATTTGCAGAGATTAATAATTTAGGATCACGTCGTATTTTAAACAAGCTTGGACTACAAGATTATGGAGTTATTAAAGATTCCCCAATTAGTGAAGATTTAAAAGATAAATATAAATTTCTTGTTTATCGACACCCTAAACTATCTCTTGTGGAAACTCCAGTCACTGGGTTAACCCCTTCTGCTCTTTCGCACATCAAAGAAACTTGATAGCGATCGATTGCTGCATCAGTAAAGTCTGCCCCTGTTATAACAGCATCGTAAAAACGAGTACGAGTGGCGATCGCATCTACGAGAATGGCGTTGGTTAAATCAGCAAAATCTAAAGTCACGCGATCAAGCAAAGACGAAGTCAAATTAGTCCCCTTTAGATTCGCTTTTAACAGTGTTGCTTCGGTAAAAATGGCATAAGAAAGGTCTGACCCCTCAAAATTAGCTTCTCGCATATCTGCGGCGGCAAATACGCCCTTTTCTAAGTCCCTATGGGAGAAGTCTTCCTGTTGCAATTCTCCATAGGTATAGTTTACTGTGTTGTCTTGAGCAATAACTGGGGGAGCATCTAGTAATATACAAAAACTAACCAGTAGAATCAGACCAACTAAGGTCAAAAATCGTAACCTCAAGCTTTGTAGTGGTTTAAACATTCTATTTTTTGCGTTACCAGTTGTCATCTTTTTCTTAACCTAAGTCAATTAATAGTTTACTATATTTATCTTTAAATAACTTGTCCGTTCATCTCTCAAGTTATTTTTTCAGTCTCCTGCAACTCGTTTTCAATAGTGACTTGTAACCTCTTCTGCGCCAAAATTACAACCTTTTGTTTTTTTCTGGAAGGGATTTTCGGAAATAATTCCCATTGCTTTAATCTTCATCTGCAGGGGTTTTCAGAAAACTATTTTCTCTAAGTAAATCTTTAGCATCTAAACCAATGCGAATGGTTAACTGAGAGTCTAAATCTCCTGTGGAGGATGCTTCTACTCTGCCCATTCCTAAAGTGGTTTGCAAGTAGTTGGCTGCTTCAAAATCACCTTTCTGCACCACAATTTCTGTTTCTCGCAACAATTGGGGCGCATCAGTTATGGTGTAAACATTGCGGATATTTTGTTCAGATAAATACTCCCTAATCTGGTTGAGCAAACCAGGATCATCCGTAGCATTCTGTAGAGCGATTCTAACACGGTTAGGAGAACGACGAGGAGAAGATTGCCATTGAGGGGTAACTCCGAAATATTGTTCCATCACTTGATCTCGTCCCCTTTGTGACATTACCCAATAACTACGGTTATCAAATTCCTCTTCTCTGCTAAAGCGACCAGGTAACATCACCATTTGTACCTGATCTCGCTCCAGTTGTCGAGCAAAATTAACCAAGGCCAGCATTTCTTCCCAAGTAAGATTAGTGTCAACGTGTTTTTCTAATAAACCCATCCCTTGGGGAATACGGGGTATGATGGTGGGACTAGTGAGACGTTGACGCAGAGATTTGAGCAATATTTGTTGTCTTTGAACTCGACCAATATCTCCATAAGCGTCTTTACGAAAACGGGCAAAATGTTGAGCTTGTTCCCCGTTGAGTATTTGCCTTCCAGCTTTAAGATCAATTGTTAAGTTTTGGGTCTTGTCTTCGTATTGCATTGCATGGGGGACAAAGACTTCTACACCCCCAACCAAGTCAACCAAATCGGTAAACGCATCCGTAGTGACACGAACATAGCGATCGATGGGAACGTCATTAAGGGTCTTACTAAGAACTCTGGCGGCTAACGCAGGCCCCCCATGAACATTAGCATCATTGACTTTAGTGTATCCTACCCCTGGAATATGAACCCGACTATCTCTAGGGACTGAGAGCATTTTCACAGAATTCTTGGTGGGATCGAAGCGTAGGAGTAGAATGGTATCGCTACGACCGGCAAAACCTTCTACACTCCCTGGGGGTGCATTTATGTCGCGATCAACTCCCAATACCAGAAGGTTAACAGGACGAGATAACCCGTACTGTAACAAACTATTATCAGCAACGGGGGGATCTGTTTCGGTTGAAGAGGTTTCTGTTGTTTCTGTCCAAGGGTTAGTTATCTTTTGTGTTAGAGGCAATATGTTATCAGAAAGTGGGGTAAACAGGGTTAACGTTGCGCCCAAAGTCGCGGAAAAGATGCCAGTGGAACCAAAAATCATCCCCCAGAATATGCCCCTAAACAGGGGACTTAATCCCTTGTTTTTCCGTTGTTTTTGGGAATTATTTCCTTTCCCCGTTCTACTGCGGGATTTAGGCGATTTATGCTTACGAGAAGCGGATTTTTGCCTCAAACGAGAAATATTAGACATCCTATCGACACTATTGGCCATAGTTACCTCAACACACCACCTTACCGTTTTTTAGAAGTTTGTTGGCATTAAGATGTTCCCTGTTTATTTGTTTATCAGTTACCAGTTACCAGTTATGGATCATGGTTGACTATTTTAAATAACGGGACTGAATTGAAAACTAATCTTTAAAATAATGATGGGTAATAAGAAGAAAATTGTTATCAAATAAATCAAAGCTATGTAAGGTTTTTCACTCGCTACATAAGCTAAGGTCTTAGCACCCAAAATCGGGATATTTCTTAACAGAGGAACCCCATAAATGATCACAACTCCAGAGAAATTATATAAAAGATGGACTAGGGCAATTTCTAACGCGGCAATTGCATTTTCTTTGGCAACAGTAGCCGCTAACAATGCTGTAATACAAGTGCCAATATTTGCCCCTAATATAAAAGGATAAATTTCTTCCAAACTCAATAAACCAATTCCAGCCAAGGGAACCATTAAACTAGTAGTTGTAGAAGAAGATTGCACTAAAATAGTTACTACTGTTCCTAAGAAAATATTTACAATAGCATTTTTTTCGGTAGCGGTTTCTAAGAGCGATTGTGTTTGGTTGATTAGTAAACTTTTCAGGATATTTCCAATGTAAAAAATAGAACTTAAAATAATAGTAATTCCCAAGAATATCAAAACAATACCATTGAAAGGCTGTTGTAAATGCACTATTACTTGTTTGATTAAGTTAACAAAGGGAACAGTGATAAACTCGATAAACTTAAATCCGCTTAAATCAGTATATTGAGTTACTTTTAAAAAGTTAGCGAAAAATAGAGCAGTTTTTTCTAAAAAATGAGTAGTAATTTCTAAAGGAAAAAAAATCAGGACAGCCAGAAGATTAAAAAAATCATGAATGGTCGCGGCAGCAAAAGCTTTTTTAAACTCTTCTTTGTTTCCAATATGACCTAAACTAACAATAGTATTAGTAATAGTTGTGCCAAGATTTGAACCCATCATCATAGGAACAGCAATGCTTACAGGAAGTCCTCCGGCAACTAATCCAACTATAATAGAAGTAACTGTACTAGATGATTGGATTAGAGCAGTTGCAATGATTCCGACAATTAAACCAGCAAAAGGATTAGTTGCAAAAGTAAATAAATTTTGGGCTTTTTCTCCTACACTTAGCTTAAATCCTTCGCTAATTAAACTAACAGCAATAATTAGAAAATAAACTAAGATAATAACAGCGAACCAATTAAAGATTTTATTATTTTGTTTGCTTATTTTTTCATTGGTGGTTTGATTCATGGTAAAATGGGATAATATTAGTTAAATTAGTAAGTGTTAGGGGACTAAAAAAATGACCAAAAAGCAAAAATTTCCTCACTTATTAGGATCAAAATGGACGGCGAAACAAAAGACATGGGGATGGCGACATTTCCAAGTAGTCAACCGTAAGAACCAAGGTAAATTTGTTTTCGCTGAGATGGTAGCTTCCTGTGATGCTAATGTTCGTTTTTGGATCAATGCAAAACAATTTAAAGATCGTTCTTTATGGCAACCTGGATGGCAAACTTTAGAAGAAATGAACCAACCCGAAGAAGAATTAGAGATTCTTTAGGTAAAGTTATTTTCATCCTGTCCATTTTCCATAATAGCAATAATTTCTTGTTTTAAAGTCAGTAAAAATTTTTCAATGACTATCCACACTTATCTAAATAAATTACTATATAATCAGGAATTAAAATGTCTCTAAATTCTCCAAATCATTTTAAAACTTTTTTCTGTTATTGCTGGTGAAATTTGTTTAACTACTTCTACTATAAATTCAAAAAAAATACTTCATATTCAATTAATAAGGACAGATAAAAAGCTTCTTTTTGAGAGAATTGTGTATAATAAAGAATAGATTTCAGTTTAATACAAATGAGTAAATATAAGCTTCCTGATGGACCGAAAACTCATCCCTGGATACAAACATATCAATGGTTAACTAACCCCCTTGAATATCTTGAAGACTGTAGGAAACGCTATGGTGATATTTTTACCCTGAAAATTGGTCCAGTCTTTAAACCCCAAGTATTTGTTAGTAATCCCAATGGAATTAAAACTATTTTTAGCAGCACTCCCAAACAGTTAGACTCAGGGGAACCGGCTGGAATTCAATTACCTTTATTGGGGCGGCAATCAATGTTAGCTTTAGAAGGGAAACGTCATCAAAGACAAAGAAAACTTTTAACCCCTCCTTTTCATGGGGAAAGAATGGAAAACTATGGTCAACTAATTCAAAAGATTACTGAACAAGTGATTGGTGAATGGAAAATAAATGAGCCATTTTTTGTGCTACCGTCCATGCAAGCTATTTCCTTTAAGGTGATTTTGAAAGCAGTATTTGGATTAGAAAAAGGGATGCGTTATGAGCAACTTAATGAAAAACTGCTCAGAATTATGAACCCTAGAAATCCATTAGTGTCAGCAATGATTCTACTATTTCCTATCCTCAGAAAAGATTTAGGGGCCTGGAGTCCTTGGGGAAGTTTTCTACGGTTGCGACAACAAGTCAATGAACTAATATATGCTGAAATCCAAGAACGTAGAGATAACCCTGATGTGTCTCGCACCGATATTTTATCTTTGATGATGGCAGCTAGGGATGAAGCAGGGGAACCTATGACAGATGAGGAATTACGGGATGAGTTGATGACGTTATTAGTTGCAGGTCATGAAACAACCGCTACTTCCTTAGCTTGGGCGTTATATTGGATTCATCATGTCCCAGAAGTACAAGCAAAACTTAGGGAAGAATTAGAGAGTTTGGGGGAAAACCCCGACCCTAATGCCATTTTCCGCGCTCCCTATTTGAACGCTGTTTGTTCTGAAACCTTGCGACTCTATCCAGTTGCTTTGATGACCTTAAATCGACTGGTCAAGTCACCCTTACAACTCATGGACTATGATTTAGAACCAGGAACTCTTGTCACTGCTTCTGTTTATTTGACCCATCATCGAGAAGATTTATATCCTGAACCCCACAAATTTAAACCAGAACGGTTTTTAGAGCGTCAATTTACCCCTTTTGAATATTTACCCTTTGGAGGTGGCAACCGTCGCTGTATTGGGATGGCCTTTGCTCTGTTTGAGATGAAACTGGTGTTAACCACTGTATTATCCCGTTGGCAATTAGAAATGGCTGATTCTCAACCGATTTTACCCAAACGCAAGGGTGCCTTATTGGGACCCAAGGGAGGGGTTGAGATGGTAGTTAAGGGAAAGCATCAACAAAATCAGCGTGCGTTAGCTAACCGCCGAGAAGCCCCGCACTATAAACGAGGGGGATTTATCAAACCG
>NZ_JARVCN010000062.1:0-12101 GCF_038442745.1 Crocosphaera sp. Alani8 | reverse complement strand
GCGATCGCTTGACCTGTTTCTGGGGACGGATCTCGGAGGCAACTTTCTTCCAAATTTTGGGAGGAAGTGTTCGACTACCATTGTTTTCAGAGCTTTTCTCGGAACGCTGAATGATCCCCTGATACCATTGCTTAAGATCCTCAAAGCTTAACTGAGATAATTGGAACCACAAGTTCTCCTGAACAAGCTTAAAAGGGGTGTTGACAATTTTCCGTTGCCAATCTTTCGATAAACTATTCCACCATTGGAGTAGCTTCAGGTAAGACTGAACAACTTTTTCGCCGCCACAATCTTGGTTAAATAAGGTGATTTCATTCTCACTTGTAAGTAGAGAAAGTTCTTCGTGGAGTTTTCTCCCTATTTGAAGGCTGTTATCGAGACTTACTTTCAGTAGCATAATTTTCCTCGTTTTTGGAGAATGGTCAATTTTTGGGAATCGTCATGAACTTATTAGTTTCAAACAGGTTTTATAACAAAACGTGGATATATTATACAAAAAAATAAGATTAAGACAAATCTGAAAAAAACCAAATTATAGATAAAAATCTTGACAAACTCAGTAAATGTAAGCGAAAGTACGAGGATAGATAATGTAGCTGGTGGATGAACCGAGGAAAACATGAATCAACTTGTAGTTAAAATTCTTAGAACAGTTCCCTTAACAGCTATATTATTATTTCTGTCAAATTCAGCCCAAGCTCAAATTAGTGCAGATAGCTCAACTGAGACATTAGTTTTGCCAAATGGGACAAGAATAGATATCCAAGGTGGTGTGATCTCTGGCAATAACTTGTTTCATAGCTTCACTGATTTTAATGTCAAAGTGGGAGACTCAGTAATTTTTACTAACCCTTCCCAGATTACCAACATATTTACTCGAATTACAGGAAATAATGTTTCACAAATTCTCGGTACGATAAAAGTAGTCGGAAACGCTAATTTATTTTTGATAAATCCTAATGGAATAGTCTTCGGTCCAGGAGCAAGCTTGGATATGGCAGGATCTTTCTATGGAACGACTGCGGATTCTATTGTTTTCGAGAATGGGACACGTTTTAGTACAAACAACATCGATGAGAATCAAAGTTTACTAGAAGTAACTCATCCTGTCGCATTATTATTTGAAAATTCGAGAAATAATGCGATATCGATTAGAGGAGCAGGACATGGATTCTTTGGAAATACCTTTATTCCAATCTCGCAAAATCCAGAATCGAAAAATACCTCTATCACACCAGGTGGTGAAGCGATCGCACTGATTGCAAACACAATCAATTTTGATGGGGGAACTTTAGAAGCCTTAGACAAGAAAATTGAGTTATCAGCTGTCGGAAGAGGATTAGTTAGATTTAATGTTAATGAAAACAGTTTTGATTATCAGGGAATAGAGGTGTGGGGAAATATCAATCTTAAATCTCGTTCAGCCATTAATGGAAGCGGTTTAGCTAATACCAGAGAGATAAATCTATATGGTAAAAACATAAGCCTGAGCAATAATTCTCTGATTTTAATGCAAAATTTTGGCGAAAATTCGACTGGAAGCATAAACATAAATGCAACTGAAGTTTTAGAGTTAAATAGTAATTTCACGACAAAAGATTTAAACACAAGTATTGCTTTACAAAACTTAGGAAATAATGGGGGAGGAAGTATTAACGTTCAGTCGCCAAAAATTTCTATTACTGGAGGAGGAAGAATTGAATCTAATACTTTTTCCAATGTAAATGGGGGAAATATAAATATAGATACGGAATACCTATCAGTAAATGGATTTAAAAATAATTTTAATGCG
Organism: Crocosphaera sp. Alani8; assembly: GCF_038442745.1. Taxonomy (NCBI): domain Bacteria; kingdom Bacillati; phylum Cyanobacteriota; class Cyanophyceae; order Chroococcales; family Aphanothecaceae; genus Crocosphaera; species Crocosphaera sp. Alani8. The sequence goes on along the minus strand of NZ_JARVCN010000062.1, from coordinate 10,309 downwards.
TCAAACATTACCACTGTCACAAATGGCGAAGGATTAGGGGGAACTCTCAGAATTGAAGCAGAATCGATAGAAGTAAAAAATGGTGCCGTTCTGAGTAGCTTTTCTCTGGGTGATGGGAAAGGCGGAGCAGGAAATATAGAAATATCAGCTACTAATACAATCACATTAAATACTAGCCCAGATAGCAATGTAGGGGCTAGTTCGTTTATTGGCTCATTGAGTTTCAATCAGGGGGATTCAGGAGATGTCGCTATTTCCTCAAAAAACATCTCGATGATCGACGGGACAACTTTAGGCTCGCTATCTTTCACTCAAGGAAATGCAGGGAATGTGATTATTGACACTACTCTATTGGAAACAAAGGGTCCAAATCTAAATCCTGTTGCGTTTGATCTCCCTGACGAAGAATCAGGTAGTCTTACACTGTCAGGATTAATTACATCTTCGGCTTCTAGGGTAGAAGCAGTAGATTTAGATAGTATCCAAGGGAATGCTGGCAATGTAGTGATCAATGCGAAACAAATCAATCTCAGTGACAACGGAGTAATAAGCGTAGGCAATATAGGTGTTGGAAACGGAGGACAGCTATTTATTAATTCTGACCAGATAAATTTATCAAATTTCAGTCAAATTAGCTCAGAAACTAATTTTAAAAATGCAGGAAATATAACGTTGAATGGAAATTCTATATCTTTGAATCAAAGTCAAATTACTTCTTCTTCAGAAGGAGAAGTACAAGGAGATGGAGGTAATATTTTCATAAATGTAGGTGGTTTACTATTACGTGAAAGCTTAATAAGAGCAAATGCTAATCAAGGAGATGCTGGAAATATTTTTATAAAAGCTGATGCTTTGCTTCAAGATACAAATAGTTTTATTACCGCTACTTCTACTTTGGGTATTGATGGCGAAGTGAATATTTTTGTAACAGAGGAATCTGAGGAACTTTTTCAGGATTCTAATATTCTTGAAGAAAATTCCCCAGAAGAATTAATTTCAAGCTGTTCGCAAAGGACAACGAACATTGGCAAATTGATAATACGAAGGAATAATCAAGGATTACCAAGGAATCCCTCTGAAAATACTTCTGATATCCATTGGATAGGTCTTAATGAAGAGGTTGAAAAAACAACAGAAAATATTTCCCCTTCAGCTAATAAAATAATACAAACAGATGATGGAAGAATTATTGCCATATCTGTAGATGAAGATTTTAACGAATGTTCTGAAAATGCTTAAAAAGACAGCTTGATTCCCCCACTAACTCCAAATGGTTGCTTAAAATCTTCGTCAACATCAACTAATGGCAAAGAAGAGAAACCTTTAATAAAAAAGTTTTCTAAATAAACGCCTAATTCGATTCCAATAGTCGCTAAAGTTTCATCAGGGATTAGTGAATCTTCTGCCTTAAATACAGATGCGGCCTGAATAAAGGGAGTAATTTCTAATCGCAAATTATCATTATTGAAAAAAGACCAAGAACCTTGAAGGGTTGCGGCGAGGCAATTATCATTGCGAAAAGCTTGACGGGTGTAACCGCGAATTGCCCCATCAAAAATGCCATCTCCTCCTATCTTACACTGTTCCTGTGGAAATAAAATTCCGTCGGCTACTTGTCCTTTTAAATGAAAGAGGAAAGATATATCTTCTGATACGGGTTGTACAAAATCCAAAAATAATTGACCGTAAAAAAAACTACGATTAAGACCAAAATTCAACTGAGGCCTAAAACTTAAAGCATTAGTTTTAGTCCTGTAGACCCATTGAGAAGATAGGCGAATAGTTTCATATTGAGCAATACCATTAGGAAATCGCTCATCAAATTCAAATCGCTCACCTAAGATAAAAGTTTGACTCTCATGATTATCATAGGATACTTTTAAAGAAAAAGAACTTTGAGCATTCTCAAAAAAAGGATAAATAAAATCAATTCCATAAGTAAATACATCATTTTCAAAATCAAATTGTTGCAGAGGAGCTACAATAATTTCATTAGATTCGATTTTTCCTCTAAACTGTAATCTGAGATTTTCAGATGTTAAAGGAAAATTAAAAGAAGCGTAGCCTAACTCTTTCCCTTCTGAAGCATTGATTTGAAGTAAAAGTTGCTGTCCTCCTCCTAATAAATTATCGTCTTTATAAGTAAAAAAACCTTCTTCGGAGCCAGTTGAGGCAGGTGCTGTATTATTACCCTGAAAAGATAGAGTTTGTGTCTTATTTTCTTCTATTTTTAGAGACAATCTGCTATGTTTAGACTGAGTTCCTAATTCTAGCAAAGCTGTTAGATTTTTAATTAGATAATCTTGTCTCAACTTTTTAAGATCAGCTTCTAAATCCAGAGTATTTAATGGTTTTTTATAAGCTGATGGGATTCGAGATAATATATAGTCTTGGTTGAGCTTATTAAGTCCTGTTAGTGATATTTTTTCCATATAACCCTCAATTACTTCGATAATGAAAATTCCATCGGTTAATTGATCTTGAACTGGAAAAATAGCTCTGGAAGTTGTAAAACCTTCACTGTGATAAATTCTAGTGATAAAGTCAGATATCTGCAATCCTAATTCTTTGATTTCATTAAGTTCATCTAATTGATATTCTCCTTGCCATCTATTATTGATGATTTCAATGTGGTCTTGCGTTAAAATAGAGCTATTTTTAACAATAATTTTATCAACTGTAATAACTATTTTAGAAGAACCTACTGTTTGAGATAAAATTGTATAATCAGATTCTTGTGCAGTAGATATTTCAGGAGAAACAAAAAAAAACAAGAAAACTATCATCTGAAATTTTATTAGTCGCTTCATGGACGAAATCTTAAAAATGAAATTTTATTATACAACATTTAAGGTTAATTCAATCGTATTAGATGATTATCATTCAATGATTTGTTAATATACTAAAAAAAGAATTGTAATGAATGAAAAAAAGGCAAAAAAATCAAAAAATCTATAAAATATTAATAGTCGATTCGGAAATTGGCACAAGGCATCTGTTAACTAACTACTTTAACAAAAATGAACAGACATTGACGGCTGTTGCGGTGGGAAGTGTTGCCGAATGTCTCAGATTGTTGTGGGTTTCCCGTAACAATCTGGATATCGATATTGTGCTGGTTTCATCCTACCTAAGTGGAAAAACTTCTGGGATCGAACTTATCGAAATCATTCGACAATTAGGATTTTTTGATTTACCAATATTTTTACTTTCCAAATATGACGTAGATCCAGAACTCGAACGTTTGATGTTTGCTGCGGTAAGAGGTATTTTTAACAAAACGACTGTACGTTCAGAAGATATTGCTAAAAAACTTAAACGATATATTAAGGAAGTAATAGAGTATGAGCCTAATGTCGTCGAAGACTTGGAAAAACGAACAGTCGAAACTTCAAAGAGGGAATATAAATATGATCTTTTGCGGTGGAAATCCCCACGCGGAAAATTTAGGGGGGCTTCCATCGGTTCGGGTCAGGATAACGACGAAAACGAAAGCGAAATTAACGAACAATAACATAACCGGCCCAAAAATAAGGATGATCTGCTTGTTCACGCAGAAATTTTAATTGAGAATTTCGTAATGCTTTGGCAGGGGATGAGCCAGTCTGATAGTTTTTGTAAAAATTCTGCATCAAATTAGAACTCTCTTTATCGTAAACCGACCATAGAGTAGAAATCACGCGATTAACTCCAGTCCGAACGGCTAATCCTCCCATCCCTAGAAGGGTACGATTATTTCCTGTTGCTGTTTCGCACCCACTTAAAACCAGTAGATTTAAAGGAGATGAAGTAGAAGCTAAAGTTTGCTCTAATTGTGATAGAAATATTTTTTGATCGTATGCCTGTAGCCAAGTTTGATCGGCATTGCCACCAAATCTTCCGTGGGTAGCCAAATGAACGAATGACTGATTTGATTGAGTCATGGATAATTGGAAATTATTATACGTAAAATCTTCATCCAACAAAGTTGGAGCAGAGGTTAAAGATTTTAGTACCCGAACTTCTTGTTCAACTCCAGGTAAGACAGATAGTGGTGCTGGTGGATTAATTAATCCAAAAAGTGTACCACCTTTCTGTTTATTTATAATAGTAGAAGATTGAGAAATTCCCACAGATAAAATAATGTTAAAGTCTTCAATTAAGAATTGATCATTTTCGTTTATAAATGCAGTAAAAGGTAAATTCTGTAAAATCCCGTCTGGACGAATAAATAAAGAATATATTTCATTTTTTTCTAAATCTTTTTTAAGAGGTTTAATTAATAGACTATATAGTTTTTTACTAATAATAGAGTAATCTTCGGAAATTCCATTTTCTAATTGTTTTCTCCATGTATAGGCTAGATTATTTAATTCAGCTTCAGTTATATCAATTTTAAATAAACTTAATTGGTTATTAGGAAGTTCAAGGAGAATATATGTCTTTTGGGATAATGTAATAAAATAAATAAATGCTTCGTGTTGCTGAACAGGAACAGATTCAAGTTTTATAAGACATGGAGAATCAAAATAATTCTCAACTAAAACAATTTGATATTGTTTGAGAATATTTTTGATTTTTAGTAAAATTTGCTGAGAAGGAGCTTGACTTAAAAAATATTCTAAAGCTTCCAAATATAAAGGTTGAATTTGCTCACTTAAATGAGTTTGATTTTTAGATATTAGTTCAGAACGTAACTTGCTAAGACTGTTAATAGCATTTTCGTAAGAACGTAATGTTTTTTCTGGTTCGGCTTGTTTGCGGTAAATTTTTGCCACCTCCCACTGCCATAAATAAAGACTATCCCACGCTCCTAAATTAGAAGCAATTTGCTGTGCCTTAAAAAATAGGTTTTTAGCTTGTGAAAAATAACCTTCAACTTTTAGTTTTTTACCTAATGCTCCAACAGAAAAGCTAAGAAGTCGATTATCTTCTATGGTTTCAGCAACTTTAATTGCGGCTAGAGGCTCGTTAAGTTTTAAAAGAAATTCTCCTTTTAGTCTAGATAGAGGAAGCTCCTGAACTTCTGATAAAAGCTCATCTCTAGAAAGATTTTGAGAAAAATAAGGAAGATTTTCGTCAAAGACCATAATACGAAAACGTAAAGATTCAATCCCCGACGATTTACTAAATTGGAAAGCTTCTTGTAAAGAATTATGCTGATTGTTTTGAACTATTTTAGCTTGAAAAATTAATTCTTTTGAAGTTTCAGTATCTATATTTTTTGCTAGTTCTGCATCATTTTTGAGTTTTTTTAACCAAAGATTTTGCGACGCTATAAGATTATTTAGAATTAAAAGCTTATGGTGTCCATTGAGATAACTAAGTCCTTGATTGTAATAATTCACTGCTTCTTGGTATTTTCCAAGTTTTGAACTGATATTTCCTAAAACTTTATTTGCTATAGCTTTTTTGTATAAATCGTCTGTTAATAAGAGAGATTCATGTACCAATTCCTTAGCCTCTTGATATTTTCCTACAATCACCAGCATTTGTGCTAAATTTATTTTATAAGAAGCTTGATTTACAGTTTTATTATTTAAAAGTTGTCTAACTATCGAAATAGCTTTAGAATAATTACCTAAATTCGCATAAGCTGAGGCAACATAGCCCCACATTTTAGAATCAAAATCGAACTGTTTTTCTAGTAGAACAACAGCCTTATAATCCCCATCAATGTAAGCTTGTCGAATAGAATGGTGATTCTGGGCAACAACAACGTTCCCAAAGATAGAAATGGTTTTGATTAAAAAAATAACTATAATTGATAACGATAACATTTTGATAATTTTAAACATGATATAAAATAAATAACGAAACTAAAAATATCAGTACGTAATTATAACAAAACTATATGTTATGATGACAAATATAATAAAAACTAATTAGGAATAAAAATATTTTGATAAGATTGGCAATTTTCTCTGTTTTCTCTGTGTTATTTTGTTCAGGATTAATTTACTTTGAAGATACCTTAGCAGAGACTTCTCAAGAAAATACAGAAAAAAACGGAGAAGAAGAAAGCAGAGAAACAAGAAACTTCAAAACTCCTTATGACTTTGGTTACGAATTGCGTGATGATCAGAAAAGGGAGAGACAACGTACCCAATTTCAGGGAAAGAGGGGTGGAGAAAAACCTCTTACACTAGAAATTATAGCTCCTGAAGACCATATTGCTACAACTTTCAATCCTTACCCCGAATTCTGGATTCAGATATCTTCAATACCTGAATTACCATTACAGTACAATTTGATACAAGATAGGAAAAGTATATGGGAAGGAAATGTTGAAGTTGAATCAACTTTATTTCTATTAAAAGTCGAGGATGCAGTACCGTCTTTGTCTCCAGGAATATATGTCCTCGCTATCGGTTATAACTGCCCAGAAGATTGTTATGTAGCTCGGATAGCTTTTGAAGTTGTCCAGAAAGATGAGCTAATTCAAAATATAGTAGAACAAAACAAAAACATAAAAGAAAAAATTAAATTTCTATCTAAAGAAGGATATTGGTATGATGCGCAGTCGCTCATTTTTCAAATGGATTGATTCTCATAAAAAAATATCAGGATTGATGTTAACTTTAGGATTAACATCAATTATTTGGGCAATTCGCTCAAATTTTGGAATAGTTGAATTGGGTGACTTAAAATTTTTTGATCTCTATTTCAGACTAAAACCGACAGAAAGTATTGATGAAAAAATTATCATTGTCGGAATTACAGAAAATGATCTCAATAAACTAGATAAATATCCAATTTCCGATGATATTCTAGCCAAGTTAGTTAATAAAGTCAAAGCTCAAAAGCCAGTAGCTATAGGATTAGATATTATCAGAGATAAAGCGCAACCCCCTGGAGAAAAAAACATAGCGAAAACTTTTCAAGAAACTACTAATTTAATTGGTGTGGGAAGCTTACTGAAAGACTCAAACGGAGAATCAATCCAATTTCCACCTATTCTTAAAAAAAATCAACAAATTGCAGACATTGCTGTCCCAGTTGACAGAGACTCGAAAATACGTCGGGGATATTTATTTACAGGGAATGAAGAAATAAAAACGTTTCCAAGTTTATCATTTAAGTTAGCCTTTTTATATCTTAGAAAATATTGTGTTCGAGGGCAACAGATAGAACTTGATTACAAACTAATAATTAGTCAAAGTCAAAATTCAGATTGTCAAAATTTGGATGAAGAAGAAATAAAAGAAACTTTTTTTAAAAACTTTAGTTCTTCTGATGGGGGTTATGTATTTGGGGAAGATGGCTTTTTTCAAATAATAATTAATTGGAGAAAAAACCCACAACCCTTTAAAGAAGTTAGTCTATTTGATGTTTTGGATGACAAAATAGATGAAGAATTATTTTCTGATAAAATTGTGCTAATTGGCTCGATGTCTCCCAGTGTAGGAGATACTTTTGTAACTCCTCTCTCTTTCAAAAATAAACAATATATATCTAATAATTATGAGAGTTATGGCGTTGTAAATATAGCCCATTTAACAAGCCAGATTCTCAATACTGTTTTAGAAAACCGTCCAACAATCAAAACAGTCTCTGATTATTGGGAATTTTTAAATTTATGGTTGATTCTATTATTATTTAATTATTTTTTTATAGGAATCGATTTTTTGTCTCCAAATTATACAAAGCCTGGAATTTTCTTTTTCAAAATAAGTATATTTGTGATTATAAGTAATTTAGTTTTATTTTATATCCACTATATTTTATTTCTTTTTGGCTATTGGATTCCTATTGTACCCATTCTAATAGGGATAAATATTACGGCAATGATTCAAATAATTATTGGTTTAAACAGATATAAAGAGGAAAAAAACTTAATACAAAATCTAAATGCAATTATGACTAACGAAATTTCGGAGCCAATTTTCCAACTGAATAATCTTATAGAAAATTCTGATGCTATCAAAGAAAAACTCCCAGATTTAGATAAAAGAAAAGAATTATTATTAATAAAAGAGAATTTGCAATTTTTATCTGATGTATTAACTAAGGTTTTTCCTTCAATAAATGTTATTTCCTATGCTAAAGTTGAAAATTTGAATGACTGGCTTCAGGAAATAGTAACAAAAGAAACGGCTCAAATGGTTTTCAAAGACTATAATGTTGGGGATATTACCATTACTTTCAATCTAGATCCCAAATTAAATTCATTTCACGTGCTTCCAAAGCAAATAGAATTTATTGTATCAAGCTTGTTTAAAAATTCTGTAGAATCATTAATTGAAAAACAGCAATTAAAAAAAAGTTTTAAAGGAAAAATTAACCTAAAAACAACGAAAAATAGTACAGAGATTTTCTTAGTAGTGGAAGATAATGGATTAGGAATTGAGCCAAATTCTTCAGATTTTGTATTTGAGCCTTGTTATACCACAAAAAATGAGCATAATGGACTTGGACTATATTTTTGCCATGAAATCATGCAAAAAATAAGCGGAGAAATCGTATTTTCTTCTAGTCCCTTTTGTACTAAATTCACTGTAAAAATTCCTTACCAAAATTAGGTATATATTTTATTTTTTTGATGCTCTAGATAGAGGCAGTAGGTGGCAGTTAAATGTAAATAATAAGTTATCGAAAAGTTATTTACCTAATGTTTTTTCGGTAATAGAAAGAAGAAAAATGCACAAAAAATAACTTGCCACCAAAGAGAGTGAGGTTCTGGCACACTAAGAACTTCAACTGCGGAAACATTTGGATCTAGATCGGCACCCGTATCAAAAATATAGTCGAAAGCCTCGGAATCGTCGAGAGTGGTAGCTCGCAAAAAAAGTCCACTCAAACGCGCGATTGTCTCAATACTCACGGCTTGAGGGACTGTAGGGATATTTGGGTCAACAGAAGTACCATCGGGGTTATTTTCGTTGGTGATTCCGAAATGATTTATCCCGGCTAAAGTAACTAAAGTAGCAGGAGGTGTAGCGATGCTGTCGAAGGTGGCTTCAGCATTAGAAAATGAAGCTACCCCGTCTATGTCCCCTTGTAAAAGGGCAATTGATATGCCGTCATTAGCAATAGGAATAGGCTCATTTGTAATTTGATTGCGAAGGTTCGCACCGAAGAAAGCACCAGAGAGTAGAGAAGCAGGTCTTTCAAATGAACCATCGCAAATGAGGAATAGACAAAGATTCCCGATCGCAGATAGACCCACAGCAGCTCCAAAAGAGTGTCCTAATAAAGCTGATCTCTCGGTGTCAACCAATCCGAATAGTTGGGAAGAAGGCTCGTTATTCTCTAACTTCAGAGCATTAATAGTCTCGTCAATTTGACCAACTTCGGAGAAAAGTCCCACGCCTAAGCCAGGAATGAAGCGAGAACGATTAGGCACAGCAACCACAAAGCCATAACGAGAGACTTGAGCGGCATATTCTGAATAGAAAGACTTGTCGATGAAAGCTCCTTGGAGTAAGACAACGACGGGAAATTCTTCAAAAGAATTTTCCGTGATTCGTGGGTAATAAATATCAGCTAAATCACCGTTTCCTGGAATCAAAGTAGTAAAGCTATCAAAATTGTCGAAAAGTGGTCTAGGGTCAAAGACTTCAGCTAGACTAGATTCAACAACCATTAAAGGAACAAAAGTGGCAACAGCTACGGAAGATATAAGGGATTGAAGAGACATTTAATTAAAATTTTTGGTACCACAGCAGAAGACGAAGAAAAAGAAAATTGTTTCCAGATAACAAAACGATCGCAGAAAAAGCCAGTCCCATCAAATAGTACAATTATCCTGATTAACAACGAATAGTTGTCACCTGTATAGGGAACCATTAAAAGAGTCCGAGAAGTGTTCTTTTCGGACTCTTCTCTATGCTAAAATTAGCCCAGTGTGAGGATTTCGGCTTTTTTATCCTTCCCCCCTGGTGGCTCATAATGTCTTCGATCGTTTCTACCTTTGATGCGAAACCAGTCCTCGACACAGCGACGGCTCATTTGAAAGTCTTTGAGAAGTTTCTCAAACATCATGTGGGAGAAGGCTCGGCAGCTAGTGACACTGTTAAAACTTACCGTTGTCACATACAACAGTTCCTACACTGGTGTCATTCCACAAAACTTAACCCCATAGAAGCGACTTTTAACCAACTAACAGGATTTCGCCATTGGTTAGTAGAAGAGCAACAATATCAAACTGTAACTATTTCCCTAAAACTGACCATATTACGCCGTTTTTACGATGGTTTACGACAATATGGCTATGTTGTCATTAATCCGGCTCTGGGACTCAAGCCCCCCACAGAAGTTAAAGATCCCGCCGCCACCATTAATTACCTCGAAAACGAGGAAATGAACCGGTTGTTAGAGAGTCTTCCCA
>NZ_JARVCN010000061.1:0-12150 GCF_038442745.1 Crocosphaera sp. Alani8 | reverse complement strand
CATCTATTAGTAAAGGGTTTTATAAGGGGGTTAAAAAGAGCGGATTTGGTATCATAACCTCTGCTATAGCCCTAGCTTCTATTCTATCCCTTGTCTCCGGCTTCACAGGAGAAGTAGTCAAAGGCGGGGACATAGCTTTTACTGGGGCTTTTGCTGGAATTATAGCTGGAGTCATGGCCTTTGCTGGAGTCACAGTTGGAGTCATAGCAATAGCCATAGCCTTTGCCTTAGCTGGAGTCATAGCCTTTGCCTTAGCTGGAATCATAGCCTTTACCTTTGCTATAGCCTTAGCTGGAATTATATCCTCTTTCATAGCCTCCCCTGTAGCCGAAATAGTAGCCCATCCCCTAGTCGTAACGTTAACCCTACTTGCCTCTTTTATCGCCTATCGTGCCATGAAAGGTGATCCCAGAGATGCTTGGATAAAAAACTTTGTCGTTGCCTTTGCGGCAAGCGGTGGCACTACCTTTAGAAAAGCTAATCTTACTGATGCTAACTTGAGCCAAACAAGGTTAAAAAGTACAGATTTCAGAGAGGCTATTTTAACCCGTACTTGCTTCAAAAAAGCCGAAAAATTGGATCGTATTCGTCCAGGAAAAACGATACTTTCTCAACCTCATGTTAGGGAGTTATTAACCACAGGATATGGTTACAAAAAATCTTACTTCGATGCCAACTTACAAGGAGCAAACTTAGACGGAGCAAACCTCAATCAAGCCAACCTGAAACAGTGTAATCTTAATGATGCTAGTTTGCGAGCCACTAACCTAGAAGGGGCAAATTTAAGCCAAGTTTCTGCCATCAATACTAACTTTACAAGGTGTAATTTAACCGGTGCTTGTATTGAAGCTTGGAACATCGATAAAACTACTATTTTAGATAAGGTTGACTGTCTATTTTTGTTTTTGTTAGAAAAAGAGAATCAAGACGGACATAGGGAACGCCGTCCCTATGATCCTAATAAAATGTTTCAACCCGGAGACTTTAAGAAACTGTACCAAGAAATTATTAATACAGTACAGCTCCTAGTAAAAAATGGAATTAAACCCGAAGCTTTTAAAACTGCCTTTGATAAAATTGTCGAAGAAAATCCCAATATTGGTTATGATAATATTCAGGGTTTTGAAAGAAAAGGAAACGATGTTTTAGTGACCGTAGAAGTTCCTGAAGATGCTGATAAAGGTGAGATAGAAAATACATTTGATAAATTTTATGAACTCCAATTAAAAGAAGAAAATACTAGAAACCTACTAGCAGCAGAAAAAGAACACAAAAAAGATATAATGAAAATAATAAAATCTTTTACAGATTCTCCAACTTATATTACTAACAACAGTAACACCGTGAATAATAGTTCAGACAACAGCAAAAATATCACCACTGGAGATATGAACGCCACTAACTCCATAATCAACTTAGGGGAGATTAAAGGCAAAGTTAGTAATAATATTAAACAGTTACCCGACAATACAGAAGATGGACAAATTAGCATAAAAGAGCTATTAAGTCAATTAAAAATTGCTATAGAAACAGAAGATAATATTAATGATGAGACAAAAACCGAAGTATTAGACAGTGTTAAAAATATTACAGAATCTGCGAAAAATCCCGAAGATAGTAACCTAAAAAAGATGGCAAAACTTTCTAAAAATGCTATTTTGGGTATCGTTTCTACTTTACCAACCGCCACAAAGTTAGTCACAGAATGTAATGAATTATTACCAGCAATTAGCGAATTATTAGGACTGTAAATCAGTTAATTATTAATGACTGGCGATTGCTTGATAATGAGACCTATGGAAAGCAATAACATGGAATATTTAACAGAATCTAAGAAATAACAAATCATCACTCAAATTATAGCTACAAGACTGGAGCAAAAACAATTTTTATCAGAGATGAAAGAAAAACAGAAGCAAGGGTTAATAATTGCTAGAAAATGTGCTAAATTTCTTCAATATAAGTATGGAGTAACAAAAGTTATTTTATTCGGCTCTTTATTAAATTATGAAGATATGAATAAGGATTCTGATATTGATCTGGCGGTTTGAAACTTGCCAGAGAAAAAATATTTTAATGCTGTAGGATTATTATTAGAAATTCCTGAGTATTTTTCAATAGATTTAGTAGAAGCAGAAAAGGCAAAACCCTATATATTAGATGCTATTAATCAAGGAATAGAATTATGATCCATTTAAAAGACAAAATCCTTAAAGAATGCCATAACCTAGAAAAATTAGTTACTAAAATCAATCAAACTCTGGATTTAATCAATGTCATGAAAATTTTAACACCGATATGCAAATTTTTCTAAATCAACTTTAGCTTTGAAATCTATTAGGAATATGTTGATCCCTTCCATCTTCTGAGAATTCGCTACAATTTAGGAGAAGAAAACCTACGCTCATTAAAATCATTACCTGTGGACGCGACACAAAGCATAATCACTCAATTTGACTCCATTGACGCTGCTTTAGCCGACATTAAAGCAGGCCGTGCAATCATTGTCGTAGATGATGAAAACCGTGAAAACGAAGGGGACATAATCTGCGCTGCTCAATTTGCCACCACTAACCTGATTAATTTCATGGCAGTAGAGGCACGGGGACTAATCTGTTTAGCCATGAATGGACAACGGTTAGACGAGTTAGATCTCCCTCTGATGGTTACGAAAAATACCGACAGTAACCAAACTGCATTCACCGTCAGTATCGATGCGTCTCCCCATCTTGGAGTATCCACTGGTATCTCCGCAGAAGATCGGGCCCGCACCATTCAAGTCGCTATCAATCCTAACACCCAACCAGAGGATCTAACCCGTCCCGGCCATGTTTTCCCCCTGCGGGCTAAAGCAGGAGGAGTTCTCAAACGTGCTGGCCACACAGAAGCTGCTGTGGACTTAGCCAGACTTGCTGGACTTTACCCGGCAGGAGTAATATGTGAGATCCAAAACCCCGATGGTTCCATGGCCAGACTACCGGAACTGCTTGAATACGCAAAAAAACACAACCTGAAACTAATAACTATTGCCGATCTCATTAGTTATCGTCTGCGACACGATCGCTTTGTTTATCGAGAAACAGTCTGTCAGTTACCCAGTCAGTTTGGCACATTTCAACTCTACGCTTATCGTAACGTTTTAGACGAAACAGAACACGTAGCCATTGTTAAAGGCGATCCCAGTGAGTTTAAAGATCATCCTGTAATGGTACGAGTGCATTCAGAATGTTTAACAGGGGATGGTTTAGGGTCCCTCAGATGTGACTGTCGGATGCAGCTACAAACCGCCTTACAAATGATAGAAAAAGAAGGCTCGGGGGTTGTAGTGTATCTAAGACAAGAAGGACGAGGAATAGGGTTAATTAATAAGTTAAAAGCCTATTCTTTGCAAGATATGGGACTAGATACCGTAGAAGCTAACGAAAAATTAGGGTTTCCTGCGGACTTAAGAGACTACGGAATGGGTGCTCAAATTTTGAATGATTTAGGGGTAAAAAAAATCAAATTAGTTACCAATAACCCCCGAAAAATTGCTGGTTTAAAAGGATATGGTTTAGAGGTAGTAGAACGGGTTCCCTTGTTAATTGAACCCAATACTTATAACTCCAGTTATTTATCCACAAAAGCCCAAAAATTGGGACACTTATTCCTGCGAACCTTTTTAATAACCATTGCTATTGAGTGGGAAGAGATACCAGTAACAATTACGGAAAGATACGAAAAGTTGCAACAAGTACGAGAACTTAGTCGGTCTATGCAATTATTATTACAAGAAGAAGCAAGACCAGTGGCGATCGCCTTATTTGAACAACCTTCTTTAATCTTTCATCTAGGATTTGAACAAGCTAAAATGGTGGATGATAATTGGCATAGAAACCAGAACCACCCCTACGGACAAGCTATCATTACTATTCTGGATAACTTAGCCGCTTGGGATAATATCAAACGCCTAGAATTTTTAATTTCTTCAGGAGATGATCCCATGTCAGGATTGCAAGGTAAATTAAAGCGTTATCCCTTTTCTTTAGATACAAAACCCTCTCAATGTACCCTTCCTTGGAAAAGACAAACTATTTATAGTTTTAGCGACGAACAGTGGGCAATTACCGCTTAATTTAATCTTTTTACACATAGGTACATTTATCTTCTGATTACTGTGTTTGAAAACTAAGTCAAACAGAGTATTTATTAGGAGGAGACACTTATTTAATGGCTGATATTGCTGTTCTTTGTTCTTTCTGTTATCATAATTTACGTATCAATGAACATTGGGAAAAAATATATCCTTATGTTCAATCTTGGTTCACAAAATTGCATACTATTGACTCAGTACAATCAACAATTACCCCTCAAAAACAATAAAAAACTAACTCTTATTGTCTTCAATTAATAATGTAATGCTTTATAATCGTCGTCAATTTATAATATTTACAGGTGGATTAGTTGGAATTGGAGTGGCTAACGTAGGACATCAATTCTTTAACCGATCGCAATCTGATTTATCTAATAACACAGTCTCCGAAATTGCAGAAAAATCACCAATTAATCAACCTGTAGCTATTGCCCCAGAGGGTTTATTTGCTCCGGTTAAAGGAGATGTTAGAATTGTTATTATTAGCGATTTAAACAGTCAATATGGCTCCACAGATTACGATCCAGAAATAGATAAAGCCATAGATTTAGTACCTCAATGGAAACCTGATTTAGTGTTGTGTGGAGGGGACATGGTAGCAGGCCAAAAAAGGTCATTAACTAAGCAACAAATAGAGGCCATGTGGTCAGCATTCGATGTTCATGTTGCTGCACCTTTAAGACAAGCGGCCATTCCCTTCGGGTTAACCATTGGTAACCACGATGGTTCCGGTTCCATCAGTCAAGGGAAATATACCTTTGCACAAGAAAGAAACCTCGCTTCTGCCTATTGGAATAACCCTAACCATAACCCAGGATTAAACTTTATTGATAAAGCTAACTTTCCCTTTTATTATAGTTTTCAACAACAAGATATTTTTTACTTAGTTTGGGATGCTTCCACTCATATTATTGACCAAAAACAACTAACTTGGGTAGAAAATAGTTTAAATAGTCCACAAGCAAAACAAGCTAAACTAAGACTTGCGATCGGTCATTTACCTCTTTATCCCATTGCAGTAGGAAGAAATACCCCAGGAAACTACATTGCAGAAGGAGAAAAATTACAAAGTCTCCTAGAAAAGTACGACGTGCATAGTTATATTAGTGGTCATCATCATGCCTATTATCTAGGTAAAAAAGGTAAACTAGAATTGTTCCATAGTGGGGCATTAGGAGGAGGTCCCCGTCAACTGCTAAATAGTAACTTACCTGCTCAAAAAACCCTCACAGTAGCTGACATTTCTCTGGAATCAAAAGAAACTATCTATACAACTTATAATATGAAAACCTTACAAGTAATTAATATTCAAACTTTACCTAAGTCTATTGGAAACATTATTAGAAAAGATTTATCTTAAACTAGATTCGTTTCAAAAATATAACAATTGGAGACAAAAAAGTATTCTGTCTCCAAAGGGAAAGTTAAACTAAACCGCCAGACGCTTGAAGACGGGCCCTAGCGCGTTTAAATGCGTTTGTTGCTTGCATTTGCTCCAAACGATCTTCACCTCTATTAGCCGTTTCTAGACGGGTTTGAGCGGTGTTGTACTCTGTTTTGGCTGCTTCTTTATCGATGGTGTCTCCGGCTTCAGCCGCGTTGACTAAGACTTTTATTTCATCTTGCTCCACCTCAGCAAAGCCACCCATGACAGCGATACTCTTCCAGTCTTTATCAGGACGTACCCGTAGCACACCTGTATCTAAGGCAGTTAACAGGGGGGCGTGGCCACCTAAAATTCCCAGTTGTCCCGAGGTACTGGGTAGGATAATTTCTTCTACGTCACCGTCCCAAACGGTCTGATCGGGAGTAATTACACGAACTGTTAATGGCATATCAGTAATTGATGATAGGTGATTAGTGCCTAGTAGAGGGGAACCTTGGCACACCCCTACCAGTAATACAAACAGAACAAGACCTATGCTTGTTTTAGTTTCTCAGCCTTGGCTTTAGCTTCGTTGATATCTCCCACTAAATAAAAGGCTTGTTCAGGGAGATCGTCTAATTCTCCGTCGAGGATCATCTGGAAACCCTTAATTGTATCTGCCAAAGACACATACTTACCAGGTGAGCCGGTAAATACTTCTGCTACAAAGAAAGGTTGAGACAAGAAACGCTCGATCTTACGGGCCCGATCTACGGTGCGGCGATCGTCTTCTGACAATTCGTCTAATCCCAGAATAGCAATGATATCCTGTAATTCCTTGTACCGTTGTAGGGTAGATTGCACAGCACGAGCGGTATCATAGTGTTCTTCACCAACAACACTGGGCTGTAACATGGTGCTAGTAGAATCTAGGGGATCAACCGCAGGATAAATGCCTTTAGAAGCTAAACCACGGGATAATACAGTGGTTCCGTCTAAGTGAGCGAAGGTAGTAGCAGGGGCAGGATCGGTTAAATCATCCGCAGGGACATAAACCGCCTGAATGGAGGTAATAGAACCTTCTTTAGTAGAGGTAATTCTCTCTTGTAAGTCTCCTACATCAGTTCCTAAAGTGGGTTGATATCCCACAGCAGAAGGCATCCGTCCTAAGAGTGCAGATACCTCAGAACCAGCTTGAACGAAACGGAAAATATTATCAACAAATAACAATACGTCTTGCTTGTTAACATCACGGAAGTATTCCGCCATGGTCAAACCAGATAAACCCACCCGCATTCTCGCTCCAGGGGGTTCGTTCATTTGTCCGTAAACTAGGGCAATTTTCGATTCTGAGAGGTTCTCGGGGTTAATTACCTTAGATTCGATCATTTCGTTGTAGAGGTCATTTCCTTCGCGAGTCCGTTCCCCTACTCCAGCGAACACGGATACACCCCCGTGTTGGATGGCGATGTTGTTGATCAACTCCATCATGATAACGGTTTTCCCCACACCTGCTCCGCCAAACAAACCGATTTTTCCGCCTTGACGATAGGGGGTAAGAAGATCGATAACCTTAATCCCCGTTTCAAAGACTTTGGGTTTGGTCTCTAAGTCCGTTAATTTGGGGGCGGGACGGTGAATTGGGGAAGTTTCTTCGTTGCCCACGTCTCCCATTTCATCCACAGGTTCCCCTAAAACGTTAAAAATACGCCCCAAGGTGGCTTTACCCACAGGAACGCTAATGGGCGAACCTGTATCCAAAATTTCCATACCTCTGACTAAACCATCGGTCCCACTCATGGCAACGGCGCGAACTTGGTTATCACCGAGTAACTGTTGCACTTCACAGGTAACGGAAACGGTTTCTCCCGCAGAGTTGGTGCCTTCTACTTTGAGGGCATTATAAATACGAGGTAATTTACCACTAGGAAATTCAGCATCGACTACAGGACCGATGACTTGAGTGATTTTACCAACGCTTGTTTCTTGTGTTGTAGCTACCATGCTTATCTTTGATGTTTAGGGATTAATTGATTAATTTCGCTGAGCGATATTGTTTAACCCTTGGGCTATGGGGAAGTCGAGCCAGCCAAAGCTCAGGGTTAACACCGAGTAAGGTGAAGATTTCTATGGTTATTTTTGCCACCCTATAGATTACCACTTCTCGGTCGTTGGGGGAACGGGTTAGTTAGGTTTTGTTATGGTCCCCTATAAATCATTTTAAGAGACCTTGAGTCCTAACCAGCGTTTTAGTTTGAACCACTGACGTCTCAGTTTCCAAAATTTACTGGATTTCATGGCCACTATTTCTTCGGCAAGGTTTAAGTTCTCGCTTTGATACCTTGCTAATTCAGATTTATAGCTTTCTAGTTCAGCTTCGAGATTTTGGATAGATTCGTCTCTTTTTGGTTCGTAGGACGACAATGGTGCTAATGAGGGTAAAGTTTTCCCATTGACAAAAACACAGTCAATTGTCTGCAATTTTCCGTTGTCTTCTCGGAAACAATCCCCATAATCCCAAAGATAAAAATTGAACTTAGCTAACCAATTCATAATCTCTAATAGCAAAGCGCATTCTTGGGTATAACCTCTATAAACCCAAGCTTCTAATAGCAATACATCTGTCTTTGGAAGAGTGGCAGTTGCTCCTTTGAGCATGGCTAGTTCAAACCCTTGAATATCTGCTTTGATAACTTGCGGTTGGGGTAAATTAAACTGTTTTATGGCCTCATCCATCGTTAGGATAGGTACAGAGATTTTTTTTAAGTCTTGGTTTTCATCCATAGCTAGAAGGGTGCTACCAAATCCTTCTGAAAAAATCGACATGATTTTTTCTTCGCTTTTTTCCCCTAACCCATACTTATGGAGGGTAAAGTTGGGGCATTTTTCTAGATTGCTCTCCATTATTGAAGTATAGGTAGGAATATGATCTACCAATGGTTCAAATAGATGGTATGTCGCATCAGGAACAATCTCATGGATTAAGTAAGACCAATATCCATTAGATGCACCCACATCAAAAATAACCTCGGGATGATAGTCTAGATTTTTCAGTGTCTTAAAAATCTCTTGATCTAATTGTGCAAAGTTATACTTAGTTCTCATCTAAAAATTAACATCTTAATTAATAAAAAAAATGAGGGCGAAAAGCCCTCCATTACGAGGTTAATAAGCTAGAGTTTCCAAGGTCTCTTTGAGATAAGAGCGAACTTGTTGAGGGAGGGGTTCCATATCGGTGGCTGTTTGGTGTTGTGCTTGCCATTGTTGGAACCCGGAACACTCAGCAATGGCGTGTTGAAGAGTGTCCCAAACTGCGGCTTCTGTTTGCTGGTTTCCTGTCATGGTTGAGTTTGTCATCAGTATATCTATGGATTTCTATCTAATGTCTCAGGTTATAGCATAACTCGAGTCATTGGGTCACGACTGATATTTTTTACACCATCCTGAACAAATCATGAAGTTTTTTCTGTAACAGTGGATGATGGGTTAAGGGTGGGAATTAAAAAGATTTTACTCACTCGTAATCCTATCACCGTAAACTCCTTGGTGACCTGATCTGAAGAAATAGCCTCAGTTGCTGACCAGGTTTTGTCTGAGGTAGATAATACCCCTAAAATACTGATAGAAACCTGTATAAATAGGTTACAAAGTAAAAAAGCGATCGCTGCAATAATCAATCCCAAAATTCGCCACTGTGGTAACATAGACGCTGTCACTGTTACGATTGGGGCTGATTGATAAAGTAACCAACCAACTCCCAGTAGTCCTATGGCCGCGAATCCGTGAAAAATTTTATTTTTTCTAGTTTTCAAAAGCTTTAATATTTTCCGTTGTTCTTCTGTTAAACTGTTGGGTCTAAGGGCAAAAAAAAGAAGCCCAAAAAAGTCGAAAGGTTTTGTCCACTGCATCCAAAGTATTGGCACGACTCCAACAGTCCCAACTAATACTAATTCTAGCCGATAGAATAGCCACGGGTCTCCAACTGCTAATCCTATCCAAACAACAACCAATAAGAGAGGAGCGATGGCTAAGCCGACTAAATGAATCCATAAAAAGGGTTCAATTCGGAAATTATTCATGGCTTTTTTCTTTGACAAGCTGAACAATAATTATCAATTCTCATGGTTATCATAGCAAATATTTACTCATTTTTACCCCTTAAGAAACAAGACTTAATTAAGGGATTATTAGTTATATTTTTTCCTTTCATTTTAACCGCTTGTCAAACCACCACAGTTCCCTTAGAGTTTGCTCCAGATGGTCAAATTGTTCAACAAGCGATCGTTTTACAACTCAATCAACGATTAATTCCTTTAAGCGAACGGTTACAAACAAGCAAACCTGGCTTAAATATCAGTAACATCAATGTTAAAGAAATAGAAACTGTTACTATTAGTAATCTACCTAGTTATCATTTAATAGGAACCTACAATTTACAGCTTACTTTACCCCACCAACAAATTAAACAAACTAAAAATAAGTTTGATCTTTATCTGCAAAGACAAGCAGAGGGGAAAACCTGGCGACTTCTTAGTAAGGACAATAAAATACAAAATCAGGAATCTGTCTGGAAAAGCTATTTAATTCGTAAGGATGAGTAAGGTAATGAAGTCAGGAGTTCCTCACTCCGTTCCGGCGCTATCGCACAGGATTCAGAAGTTATTTTTGAGACAAAGATGCCAACTGTAAATTTTTTGTGGCATTTAGGGAATATTAATGTTAGACATTTCCAGAAATTAACCTCAAACCCTTATATCATCATCGTCAAATCTTAGTTATTGGGAATGCCTGTTACACACTAAGCTAAACCGAAGCTAAATTATGTCAGAGCTTCAAAAACCCATAAAACAAAAAAACGTAGGGTTAAAAGAGTTCTTGATTCAGTTACAAGAACTCACTAACCTTAGATTTAGTGGGAGCTTGCATATCACGATCGCTAATCATCCAAGCTGGACCTTATGGTTGCGTCTAGGGCGTTTAAGTTGGTCAGACGGGGGGAGGAACTCGCAAGAACGATGGCAGAGACATTTAGAGTCATTTGTTTCTGAGTTGCAAGGTCCTCGGTTGGATAAGATAGCTTCAACAGCTAATACAAATGACCGATGTAGTATCCTCGTTCATTTCCTCAATCAAGGTTTGCTTCAACGGCAACAGTTAACTGAATTGACATTAAGTGTTACCCAAGAAATTCTCTTTGATTTAATCCAATCTAGTCACATGAACCGCAATTGCTTGTCCTACGAGATTATCCCCGATGATTCGAGTAACAAGCATACGTTGATCTTACCCATGATTGAGGTAATACCCACCCTTAAGCAAAGCCTAAAAACTTGGCAACAATGGCAAAATCAGGGTTTAGTCACTTATTCTCCCAACCTCTTTCCTGTCATTAAGCAGCGAGAACTCATTTCCCAGAAAAATTTGTCGGAGAGTCAGTTGTCAATCATTTCCCTGATTGATCATAGGGAGAATGTGCGAAGTTTAGCCCTGAAAACGGGTTTAGATATCGTTAGCGTCATGCTGTTTCTGCTCCCTTTAGCAAAGCTGAAAGCCATCAGTTTTTCTAAAATCCCCAATCATCACAAAAGTGGTATTTACCATTTAGAGGTTGATCATAACCAGAAAACCTTAATTGCTTGTGTAGACGATAATCCTAACGTTTGTCGCTCTTTAGAAAAAATAATAAGTAGACAAGGTCTTGGTTTTATTGCCATTCAAAAGCCTCTAAAAGCAATTCCCTCCTTTTTAAAAAACAAACCCGATCTGATTTTTTTGGACTTAGTGATGCCCATAACCAATGGTTATGAGCTTTGTACTCAACTGCGGAAAACCTCCAGTCTCAAAGATGTACCCGTGGTCATTTTGACAGGAAAAGATGGTTTAGTTGATCGCATGAGAGCCAAAATGGCCGGGGCTAATGATTTTTTATCTAAACCAGTTAAGGTTAGCGAATTTATCAAAGTCTTGAATAAGCATTTAAAAAAATCTACCCAGAAGGAATCAACATGAGTCACATTCTTTTAGTTGAAGATAGTCGAGTGGAAGCCGAAAAGTTGACCCGTTATTTACAAAAGCAAGGATTATCCGTCTTAGGCGTTACTAGCGGTGAAGAAGCGGAACTAAGACTCAAACAAGAAAAACCCCGTTTAATTGTTTTAGATGTCATCTTACCCGGAGAAAGTGGCTTTGAACTATGTCGCAAACTGAAAGCCGATCCCCTAACCCAACAAATTCCTGTGGTGATTTGTTCCATTAAAAATAAAGAAATCGATAAAACCTGGGGCCGCATGAGTGGGGCTGATGCTTACCTCACAAAACCCTTGAATAAAGAGGTATTTCAGCAAACTATCAATCAATTAATCGGTTAAGGAGAAACAAGGTGGTACAAGTAGCTGAAAGTGTTTCGGTATTTGATATTAATCGCCAATTAAGTCAACTAGAAGAGGGTGAGAAGTTTTTACGATTTCCTATCAATTCAACCACGGATGGTTTACTTCCGTTGGGGGAATTACAAGAGGTTTATCCTTTAGAACTACCAACTATTTTACCTGTACCAGAGGTAGAGCAAGCCCTATTAGGCATTATCAATTGGCAAGGAAAAGGTATCTTCTCAAAAAGCCAGGGGTCACTCGCTGCGAAAACTTAGGCCAAA
>NZ_JARVCN010000060.1:0-12178 GCF_038442745.1 Crocosphaera sp. Alani8 | reverse complement strand
TTTGGCCTAAGTTTTCGCAGCGAGTGACCCCTGGCTTTTTGAGAAGATACCATCACCAGTTGAGTCAATCAAATTTCCAAAAGCTTCATAGTCATAGGTTGCAACTACATTTCCATCTATATCAGTTAATGTGCGAGTGCTACCTAATCCATCAACCAAATAGATAGCAACTTCTTCATTTTTCTCAATAGAAATTAAATCTAATCCATGTACATAGTGGACTTTTAAATTATCATCTTCATACTCTTCTAAAACTTGAGCATAAGGACGATTACTATCGACTAAATAGGTGGTTTTAAGGCCATTAACTGTCGAACTAACACGGATGTTTTTATCATTGTACTCGTAACTTATAACATCTCCATCAGCTGTTTTAGATTCAATTAAACGGTTTTGAAGATCCCAAGTATAAGTAGTTGTTTGACCATTAACTGTTTGACTAATAAGATTACCATTATCATCATATTGATAATGAGTAACTGTATTATTGATGGTCGATTCTAAGAGACGGTCATTAGCATCATCAATATAACTTGTATTTCCTTCTACTAAATCAACCTTAGTTAATTATTTTTTTGTTCAAGATATTGCTCAAATAACTCAAATAATTTATCAAGAGCTTTTCTTTCATCTGATGAAAATAAAAACATAAGGACAGACCATGAGCGGTTAACCTTTACAGAAGAATAATCTTCTTGTATCCATATTAGAAATTCTTGAAATTCTTTTTCTTGATCCGTTAGAGATAAAGACGAAATTTCTTTAGCCTTTAAATATCCACTATAAAATGATTCAAAAGCAAAAATAGAATACCAACCTAAATAAAGAGGTGGTCTTTTTTTTATGTTTTCAAGGAGAGTATAAAAATCATTTTCCATGCTATTATTCTATGAGTTTATTTACCAAGATACAGCTAATAAGTTAAAATAATTCATCTCTAACAATAATTGGTTTATTATCAGGAGTATGATCAACATACAAATCATTCCACCATTTTTGAAACTCTTTTCCATCTGGATAAACGTTATCAAAAACAATTTCTTTTCCATTAATATTAACAATATTAGCTTCATGATATCCATTTGTTGCAATCAATTGCTCTGTTCCATCATCCCAGATACGACCCAATGATCCGCTAGTTCCAGATGTTTCAACTCTAATATATCTACCATTTATTCCTTCTTTAATTAAACTTTTCTTAACAAGAAAAGCACATTGGTCGCAAACACCTATCTCAGTCAGTCCACTTTTTCTAATTAAACCGCCAACACCACGCCGAACTACATTTTCATAGGCAACTGGAATAGCAAGGACAGCCGCTGGAATAATAGTTAATAAAGTTAGGTCAAAAAGAATGCCTAAACCTATACTTCTTGGAGTAGGTTCTTCATTGTTTAAAGCAGCAAAGAAGAAATTTTGTCCTGAACTAAATTGTATTTCATTAAGGGTATTGGCAATTGATGAAGCTGCTTGAGCTTCAGCTATACTATATAATCCTGTTGAATCTACATAAACAACAGGATTAGCATTACCATAAAGATACTTATGCAACGTTATTGGTTCACTAATTCTTCCCTCATAAGTATCTCGTCTAGTAAATCTCCCAACTTCCTGATTGTAATATCTTTGCCTTAAATAATATTCTCCTAAATCATCATCAAATTGCTCACCAGCAAATAAATAATTATTGTCAATATTACTATTAGAATTAATTAAATTTCCAAACGCATCATAATCATAACTACTGATAACTAAACCATTTTCATTAGTTAAAACTCTCGCACTTCCTAAACCATCTACTTGATAAAAAGTCGTCTCATCATTTCTTTCCTGAGAAATCAAATCTAATCCATAAACATAACTAACCTCTAATTCACCATCTACATATTCCTCTAAAACTTGAGCATAAGCTTGATTACTATCAACTAAATAATCAGTTCTGACCCCATTAGCTTCTTGAGACGTTCTAATATTATTGACATCGTATTCGTAATTGATTTCAGTTCCATCAGATAAAGTTACTGACACTAATCGATTTTCTTTATCCCACTCATAAAGCGTTTCTGCTGTTCCTTCAATTGTTTTTATCGTATTACCATTATTATCATATTCATATTCTTTAACTTCCCCATTATCTTTAGTTTCAGTTAATAACCAATCATTAGCATTATAAACGTAAGTAGTTGTTCCCTCAATTGAATCAACTTTAGTTAACCGATTTCCTACCGCATCATAAGTATAACCAATTACTCTTCCATCATTAACTGTATCCGATGAATCCGTAATAATTTCCTCAATTAATCGATATAAATCATCATACTCATACTCAACAATCCTTCCATCTGCTTCTTCTACTTTGAGACGATCACCAACTTTATCTAAGGTATATTCATAACCAGAAATGACTTGTTCACCTAACTTATTCTCTAACTTAATTAATCGATTTAATTCATCATAATTTCTTGTTTCTATAACTCCATTAGAGAAAGTGGTTTCAATTAAATTACTAACCCCATCATAAACATAAATGGTCTGATGATTATCCGCATCTGTTACCGTCTTTAAACGATTCCATTCATCGAAGGTGTAATAAACGGTTCCCGATGGGGTAGTAACAGAGGTTCGATTTCCTGCTAAATCATAGCTATATTCAAGGGTATTTCCACTGTCTAAATACACTCCAGTGGGGTCAGTTTGAGTAATTAATCTATCTCGTTCATCATAAGTATTAGTTCTGGTAAAGTTAATTCCTGGGTTATCGGCTAACTCAGGATAAATAATTTCAATTAATTGGTCATTTGCATCATAAATGTACTCAGTTCTATTAAATTATCATAATTAAACTCATTAAAATTCAAACGACATTTATCTAGAAAATATATTCTGTATTTCTCTAAATCTCTCTCTATTTTTGATGTATTCATAGCTTTGATTGCTTACTGTAATTGCCAAGGTAAATATTTGTGAATAGGTTGGATAATAAGTTTTTTATCAGGGAACAGATACTTAGTTAACACAACCAATTATTGCCTATTTATAAACTATTAATAATAAATGGATTTCTTGTTGCTTATTTCTTCATCTAGGAGAGTGAAGGAATAGGTCTAAATACTATTGCTCTAATTGATTAATAATCCCCTCACAATATCCAATTAGTTCTTTAACTTTTTGTTGTACCTTCTCCACTCGTTTTTCTCTAGTCTGGGTCTGACGAGAGGAGGTTAAAAATAGTAGATCAGTTCTCAATAGTCTTAAATTTTTATAAAGTTCTGTTTGTGCCGATCGCACCAATGAGATTGCGTTACAATCTAATTCATCTAGATTCACACTCAGAATCTGAGCCTGAAAAATAGTTTGCACCTGCTCGTAAGCACTTTTAACCATTATCATGTCCATATCCTCAGATATAACTAGGTCTTGCAGTCCCAAAAGCTTAACCAAAAGCTCTTTGTAGGACTGATGATAAAATTTCAGTAACATAGGACACCATATTGAGTTAGAATTTGTAAATTAATATTAATATTTCTGAGGGACTTTAACGAGTCTAAATCTGTCCTTAAACTGAAATTATTAAAAGATGTCCTCTCTTTTAACAGTCGGGGCAGTGCTGATGGTAAAAACATGGTAAAGCTGACCATAACAGGCAGTTCAAATTTTCCGCATCACACCTTCAGGAAAGCATCAGCGTTTCCATGGCCTCATTTTTCATATCCATCCTTCTTCTTCTGACTCCTAGGTTGATTATTCTATGAACGCAGTTACTTTTCCTGACACCGAAACCCAAAATCTCATCCTCCCGGACTGGCTGAACGAGTGTTTACTATGCTACGAGTCGGACAAAACGAATCAGAACATAGACCTAATTTGTCAAGCATTTAACTTTGCCTATAAGCTTCATGAAGGACAAACCCGTAAGTCAGGAGAACCTTATATTGCCCATCCAGTAGCTGTCGCTGGCATATTAAGGGATTTAGGGGGAGATAAGGCCATGATTGCCGCCGGGTTCCTCCACGATGTGGTAGAAGATACAGAAGTAACCGTAGAAGACATAGAACAGAGATTCGGGCCAGAAGTCGCCTTATTAGTGGAAGGGGTGACCAAACTCTCAAAATTTAACTTCTCCAATAAAACAGAACAACAAGCAGAAAACTTCCGAAGAATGTTTCTCGCCATGGCCAGAGACATTCGTGTCATTGTGGTTAAATTAGCCGATCGCCTCCACAATATGCGTACATTAGACCCCCTCAGACCGGATAAACAAAGACGCATTGCCCTGGAAACCAAAGAAATATTTGCCCCTCTAGCCAACCGTTTAGGAATTTGGCGTGTCAAATGGGAACTAGAGGATCTATCTTTTAAGTATCTAGATCCAAAAGATTATCGAGAGATTCAAAACCATGTCTCAGAAAAGCGTATTGATAGAGAAACCCGTATCGAAACAGTCAAAAATATCCTACAAAAACGACTTCATGGGATAGGTGTCCAAGTCATCGAGTTACAAGGAAGGCCTAAACATCTCTACGGTATCTACTCCAAAATGCGCCGTCAAAACAAAGGGTTTCACGAAATCTACGATCTCGCAGCCCTACGCATCATCGTCAACACTAACGAGGAATGCTATCGATCTTTAGCAGTGGTTCACGACATCTTTAAACCCATGCCGGGGCGTTTTAAGGACTATATTGGACTTCCCAAACCCAACCGTTATCAATCCCTACACACAACAGTAGTGGGACTCAATGGCCGTCCCCTAGAGATTCAAATTCGCACTCTAGAAATGCACCATATTGCGGAATACGGGATTGCAGCACACTGGAAATACAAAGAAACTGGCGGATCTGACCATAGCCAATTATCCGACGAGGACGAAAAATTTACTTGGTTGCGACAACTCCTCGACTGGCAAAACGATCTTAAAGACGATCAAGAATACGTCGATAACCTTAAGGAAAATCTCTTTGATGACGACGTTTATGTTTTTACTCCTAATGGAGACGTGATTGCACTATCGAGAGGTGCAACCCCTGTAGACTTCGCTTACCGTATCCACACAGAAGTAGGCAACCACATGAAGGGGGCTAGAGTTAATGGAAAATGGTCTGTTTTAGACCAACCTTTGAACAATGGTGACATTGTTGAAATTATTACCCAAAAGAACTCTCATCCTAGCTTAGATTGGTTAAACTTTGTAGTTACCCCCACCGCGCGCAACCGCATTCGTCAATGGTATAAGAGATCCCATCGCGAAGAAAACATGAGCAGAGGTCGAGAAATTTTAGAGAAAGAATTAGGTAAAAATGGCTTTGAAGCCTTATTAAAATCCGAACCGATGCAAACTGTTGCCCAAAAGTGTAACTACCATTCTGTAGATGATTTACTGGCTGGTTTAGGCTACGGAGGTATTACCCTCAACCAAGTGGTAAACCGAGTTAGGGAAGTGACAGTAACCCATCAAAAAGAAGACCCCCATGCAATCACTTTGCCCAGTGCATCTCCTTCCCCCTCTTGTCCCACTAAACCCAATAAGTCCCCCATTCTAGGAGTAGAAGGACTGGTTTATCACATTGCAGGATGCTGTAAACCTTTGCCCGGAGAACCTATTATTGGGGTGGTAACCAAAGGAAATCGAGGCATTTCTATCCATACCCAAAATTGCTCTAATATCGAAAATGTTTCAGGGGAACAATTTATTCCTGTGCGCTGGAATACCCAAGATAATAAAGGTTTTGTGTCTACTTATCCAGTAGATGTACAAATCGAAGTTCTCGATCGCGTTGGAGTTCTCAAAGATATTTTATTACGGGTCAGTAACCATCATGTTAATGTCTGCAACGCAGGGGTAAAAACTGGACGCAATAAGCCAGCAATTATTAATCTACGCATCGAAATCCGCGATCGTCAACAATTAGATTATCTAATCAATAGTATTAGCAACATGAGCGATGTTCTCAATATTCATCGAGTAAATGGTGTTAATTTTTAAACTATTGAATTGTCATTTCTAGGAAATAAAAAAGGCTCTTTAAATGATAGTCTAATGTTGTTTGTAGATAACCGTTGCAATCAATTCCTTAGACATAAAGAGCAGAAAGTATTAAATACTATGAAAAAGGTACAAATCTATACCGATGGGGCTTGTTCTGGCAACCCAGGGAAAGGGGGCTACGGAATCATTTTAAGCTACAATCAACACCGCAAAGAATTATCAGGAGGTTATCGTTTAACAACTAATAACCGTATGGAAATGATGGCTGCTATCATTGCCCTAGAAGCTTTGACAACCCCATGCGAAGTTGCTTTATATACGGATTCACGTTATTTAGTCGATGCTGTAACCAAAGGATGGGCTAAAAAATGGCAAGCTAATGATTGGCAGAGGAACAAAAAAGAGAAGGCCAAAAACCCTGATTTATGGCAACGATTATTAGATTTATGTCAACAACATCGGGTAGAATTTATTTGGGTTAAAGGTCATGCGGGTCATGCTGAAAACGAGCAATGCGATCGCTTGGCTGTGGCCGCTTGTCAACAACTAGAGTTATCCGTTGATGAAGTGTACGAGCAGGAATATTAAGTAATTTAACAATTCTTTTCGATAAATTTTCATCAACCAATAAATTTTCATAGATAACAACCGAAAGGAATTCCCTTCCTTGTACAATAGGATAGAGAAGATTGGAAGAAAGTTATGAACGATAATGCGACCTCTACTAAGCGAAACATTGATAAGGTAGAAATCTCTATTAGCATTGATGCAGAAGTGCTAGAACAACTCAAACACCTAACTAATGATCCTAGTCGCATTATTGAAACAGCGATTAAGCAGTGGTTGAATGGGGAAAGAGACAGAGATGACGATTTAACACGCAGATTTCGTCGCAACCCCCCTTTACCACCCCGTGGAGAATGGAACGATTAAATCGGTTAGGATCTGTCTTGTTGCAGTTTTAGTTACTTCGGGGTAAAAGCAAAACGATCGCTCTCAATCTAAAACATAGAGGAGCGATCGCTAACTGATAGTGTTATTCTCACATCTTGCACCTTCGATAAAACTGGCTAGTTTGTAGGCGTTTAGCTATCAGCTATCAGCTATCAGCCATCAGTTGAAACATATCAATCTCTATCTTATGCTGTCAGTGAGATTAAACATAAGCTTAACGCTTTCAGCTAAGAGATGAAAGCCGAACGCTGTGCGATAGCGCCGGAACGGAGTGAGGAACTGCTGACTAATTTAAGTTTTTATGTACTGGTGCAAGGTGTCAGTTATTGGTTTTAACCTTGAGGGGTTAACCAACCTGCACTTAAAACAATAGTTAAGGCAATAAAAACCGTACTCAGAGTCCAAGTGATTTGATTTAGGGTTTTTTCGGCACTTTTTGCAGAGGTAAATAACTGTGCTTGGCCTCCGATACCCCCTAAACCGTCCCCTTTGGGACTGTGTAAGAGAATGAGAACCACCAATAAAACCCCTGAGATAGTCCAAATGATTTGGATTAGCTGTGGTAATGTCATCGTTTCTTTAAGAATTGTTTATGCTTTTTCATCTTACCCTAACGAGCAATACGAACAGGGGTACGATTGGCTCTAATTTCTATTTCTGCAGGTTCGATGAGGGATTGTCCAGTCATTTCAGATGGTTGGGGAAGTTGTAAAATTTGGAGAATGGTTGGAGCAATATCAGCTAGTTTGCCATCATCTCTAAGTTCTACTAAACCACCATGACCGGGAATTTTCCGTCGTTCCCCTTCTACCAAAATTAAGGGAACTGGGTTAGTGGTGTGTGCTGTCCAAGGGTTTCCGTTATCATCTTTCATGGTTTCGGCATTGCCATGATCTGCTGTGATTATGACTGTCCCTCCCAGTTTACTAACACTGGATAGTAACCGTCCCAAACAGTTATCTACCGTTTCCACAGCCTCAATAGCGGCGGTTGTGTTCCCTGTATGACCTACCATATCGGGATTAGCATAGTTAATGACGATGAGGGAATAGACGGCTCTGTCTACCGCATTACAGGCAGCTGCGGTAACCGCTTCAGCAGACATGGCCGGGGATTGGTCGTAGGTAGCTACCATCGGACTTTGAATCAACTCCCGATCTTCTCCCTCTAGGGGCTGCTCTAAACCCCCGTTAAAGAAATAGGTAACATGGGGATATTTTTCTGTTTCCGCTACTCGAAACTGCTTTAACCCACGGTTAGCAAGCACTTCCCCCAAGATATTGTTGAGGTTTTGGGGTTTAAAGGCAACTTTGACTGGTAGTCGTGGATCGTATTGGGTAAAGGTTGCGAAGCTCAACGGCGTGATTAATTCCCGCTCAAAACCATCAAAATCAACCACAGTGAGAGCAGAGCAAATCTGTCTGGCTCTATCTGGTCTAAAGTTAAAGAAAATTACTCCATCTCCCGCAGATATGGCTCCTGGAGCAATACGAGTAGGGGGTATAAATTCGTCGGTTTTGTCTTGACTGTAAAAATCTTCTAATAGTTCGATAGCTGAACGTCCATCGCAGGGACCATCGTGGGTGATTAAATCGTAGGCTAGTTTCACTCGATCCCAACGGCGATCGCGGTCCATTGCGTAGTACCGTCCACTCACGGTGGCAATACGCCCTACCCCCAGTTTGTCTATGTGTTGAGCAATCTGGGAGATCGCTTTTACTCCGTCTGTTGTATTGGTATCTCTTCCATCGGTAATAGCATGAATGCAGACATCCTCTAAATTTTGTTTTTGGGCTAGATTTAGAAGTCCTAATAGATGGTTGAGATGGGAGTGAACACCACCCTCAGAACATAAACCGATTAGGTGTAGTTTTCCTTTACGAGATTGCACCTCTTCGCACAAGCTAACCAGGGCTTCGTTTTCGTAAATTGAACCGTCTTCCACCGCATCGGAGATCCTCACTAGTTCTTGGGGAACAATACGCCCTGCACCAAGGTTGAGGTGACCGACTTCCGAGTTACCCATCTGACCTTGTGGTAACCCCACGTCTTTACCCGATGTTTTGATTAGGGTTCTGGGATAGGTTGTCCACAGGCAATCCATTACTGGAGTTTTTGCCATCGCAATTGCGTTATCTTCTTGCTTAGGACGATAACCCCAGCCGTCTAATATTACCAGCACCACTGGAGATACAGGTGCTTGTGCCATGTTCTTGTACCTACGTTGTATTTTCCATGCATTAGAATTATAACATTTTTACTGTTTATTTATCCAGATTTGTCTGTATTACTAATCACTTTTTTTATTTGGCAATTATACTTAGGTTACTTCTTGGAGAATAGTTATATTTTCGGGTAAGGAAATCCTCAATAGACTTGTTTTATTGGTTGAATATTTTGCTGGTACATTCTTTATACTTTATTTCGTATTCTTTGCTAAACTTTAAGAGAAGATTATCTTATCTTTAAAGTCATGAAATCATAAAAAGTACGATTCTAGATTATGCTATCTCAGTTTAATTCTTTAGAAAACGCCCTTCAACATTTCTTTGGTTACCAGCAATTTCGTCCTGGACAAAAACAGATTATTAATGAGGCTTTAAACAATAAAGATTTATTGGTGATCATGCCAACAGGTGGAGGAAAATCTTTATGCTTTCAGCTACCGGCTTTACTCAAACCTGGGATATGTGTAGTAGTATCTCCTCTTATTGCCTTAATGCAGGATCAGGTTGACACGTTGATGGATAATGGTATAGGAGCAACTTTTTTAAACAGTACATTAAATCGTCAAGAATTACAGTCACGGGAAAATGCTATTTTAAAAGGCAAAATAAAGTTGTTATATGTTGCTCCTGAAAGGTTACTAAATGAGAGTTTTTTGAATTTTTTAGACTTTTTAAGTCAAAAGATTGGTTTGTCTAGTTTTGCTATCGATGAGGCTCATTGTGTGTCTGCTTGGGGTCACGATTTTCGACCAGAATACCGACAATTAAAACAAATAAGATTACGTTATCCCAACGTTTCTGTATTAGCCTTGACTGCAACAGCAACGAAACGGGTGAGAGCAGACATCATTGAACAATTGGGCTTAAAAAATCCCTCTATTCATCTTGCTAGTTTTGATCGCCCAAATTTATATTATGAAGTACAACCCAAATCAAAAAGAAGTTATACTCAGTTGTTGAACTACATTCGTAGTCAAGAAGGTTCAGGAATTGTTTATTGTTTAAGTCGCAAGAACGTTGAAACTATTGCTTTTAGACTGCAACAAGATGGAATCGATGCTTTGCCCTATCATGCTGGAATGTACGACGATGAAAGAGCTATTAATCAAACTCGTTTTATTCGAGATGATGTAAGGATAATTGTAGCAACAGTTGCCTTTGGAATGGGTATTGATAAACCTGATGTTCGCTTTGTTATTCATTATGATTTACCGAGGAATTTAGAAAGTTATTATCAAGAATCTGGTCGAGCAGGAAGAGATAGTGAACCAGCTAATTGTGCTTTATTTTTTAGCTTTGGAGATTTAAAAAAAATTGAATATTTAATCGACCAAAAAAGCGATCTCAATGAACAAAAGGTTGCTCGTCAACAATTAAGACAAGTGGTGGACTATGCAGAAGGAAATGAATGCAGAAGAAGTATCATTTTAAGATATTTTGGTCAGCAGTTTAAGGGTAAATGTAGTAACTGCGATAACTGTAGAAATCCCAAGCCTATCGAAGATTGGACAATCGAGGCACAAAAATTTTTATCCTGTGTTGCTCGTTGCCAAGAAAGATTTGGTATGAGTCATATTATCGATATTTTAAGAGGATCTAAAAAGAAAAAAATTGAAAAATATGGACACCATTTACTCTCAACTTATGGCATCGGAAAAGAGAGAAGTGTAGAAGAATGGAAGATGTTAGGACGATCATTAATCCATCAAGGTTTTGTTAATGAAACTACAGATGGATTTCCAGTTTTAAAATTAAATAAGTACAGTTGGGAAATCTTTAGAAACGAGAGAAAAGTTGAAGTTGCTGTGACGAAATCTTTAGTATCTAAAGCAACAAACGATTATAATCCCAGAAAAGCAGAAAGCGACCTTTTATTAGATAAACTCAGACAACTACGAAAACACTTAGCTGACCAAAATCATATTGCACCCTACGTTGTTTTTGCTGATTCCAGTTTAAGATTAATGGCACAAATTAAACCTCAAAACCTAGAAACATTTCAGAAAATTTCTGGAGTCACTGCTTATAAATCCCAACAATATGGAGATAGCTTTGTCTCAGTTATTAGAGAATTTTGTCAGCAACAAAGCTTACCCACACCATTACCCACTGCTAGTAATATGATTACCTTTCAATTGTATCAACAAGGGTTAACCGTTCCAGAAATTTCAGAGAGAAGAAATTTAAGAGAATCTACTATTTATAATCATATTTCCGAGTTAATCGAGATGAATCAACCTATTGATATTAATGACTTTATTCCCCAACACAAAAAAACTATGATTATTAAATGCATTCAAACCATTGGAGATAGTTCATTAACTCCATTAAAAAATCATCTAGGTGATGATTATAGTTATAATGAATTGAGATTAACTCGTGCTTGGTATCGACGAGAGAATAAATGATTTAGATACTGAATAAATCTGTAGCGATAGAAAAATTTAAATGTAGTGTATCATCATCCTTATTTTGTTTTTGTCACTTTTGAAGATACACAATTTTGGTAAGAGAAGGATAATACCAATTCTCATTAATAGCTAGATAGATTCTGTTAAAAGTGTAGGTTGGGTTTCACTATCGTTTTACCCAACCTACTAAGTCTCCAGTCACTTTTGAGAATTGGTATAAGTCCAAAAACCAAGCCGATTAAAAATTTTACTTGATGAGTATATATACTAGGTCGTAAGGTTGACATGCTCTTACGTAAAGTTACCTAAAAAACTATACAAAAATATGAAGAAAATACGTAAATATGCAGTCGCTTTTATAAGGTTCTGTACTTAATATTAAGGGCATTCTTCCTGAGAATAAATAAAATTATTAAAAAATTAAAGTGATATGATGCTAGCAACAGCTTTGCCAAAATCTACAAAAGTAACTGTCTGGGTCTTTCCTGGACAAGGATCTCAAAAGTTAGGAATGGGACTTGATCTACTAAAACATCCCTTAGCACAACGAAGCTTCTCAAAAAGTCTGGGGGGACTCGCCGAAAGTTAGGGGACAAAGA